>DAWBVG010000588.1:0-9905 GCA_052279865.1 Muribaculaceae bacterium | reverse complement strand
GACTGACGAAACTTGGCTGAAGCATCCAATAAGAACATCAAAATTCACGAAAGATTCTTGATAATAATTTTTTCGTAATATATTTAAACAGTTTCTAAACAGCTTCCTCAATGTGTAATAATTTTATTAAACATCCATGAAACTTAAACCCATTGTAATCGCATCCGCTCTTTGCTGCGGATCTTCATTGATTTCATCAGCACAGTCTGAGCCGGCTCCATTCGGAGTTACACCCAACGAACGGCAGCTTGAATGGTATGACCGAGAGATGATCGCATTTTTTCATTTCGGCATCAATACTTTTGAAAATTTTGTAAACGAAGGTGACGGAAAAGCCCCAGCGGCAATATTCAATCCAACTGCACTTGATTGCGGGCAGTGGATGCAGACCCTCAGGAATGCCGGAATCCCGGCAGCCATCCTTACCGCAAAACATGCGGATGGATTTTGTCTGTGGCCCAGTCGATATACTGACTACAGCGTGAAGAATTCAGCCTGGAAAAACGGCAAAGGGGATGTGGTGCGCGAATTTGTAGACGCTTGTGAGGAAAACGGTATAAAGGCTGGTATATATCTTGGTCCGCACGATCGTCACGAGCATCTTCATCCGGAATACACCACAGAGAAGTATAAAAAGTATTACGGCAACCAGCTTCGTGAGCTTATGACCGACTATGGCAAAATATGGGAAACCTGGTGGGATGGTGCTGGTGCCGACGAACTTACCACTCCTCTATACACCGAATGGTATGGTATAGTGCGCGACACGCAGCCTGATTGCGTGATTTTCGGCACTAAAAACTCCTACCCTTTCGCCGACGTGCGCTGGATGGGGAATGAAGCCGGACATTGCGGCGATCCATGCTGGTCAACCACCGATTCCATTGCCATCAGAGACGAGGCAGCTTATTACGATGCACTTAACCAGGGAGTTAAAAATGGCAACGCCTATGTGCCTGCGGAAACAGACGTGTCAATACGTCCGAGCTGGTTCTATCACCCGGAGGAAGACTGCCGAGTGAAAAGCGTGGCTGAACTTTGGGATATCTATTGCACCTCTGTTGGTCGAAACAGCGTGCTGCTTCTTAATCTTCCTCCCGACCGCCGAGGACTTCTTCATCCCAAGGATTCCTTACATGTGGCACTTCTCCGGAAAGGTATTGATGAAACCTTCTCCCGGAATCTTCTCTCCAAGGCAAAAGTAAGCGCAAACAATGTGAGAGGAAAGAAGTTTGATGCACGTAATCTTATTGACAACGATCCAACCACATATTATGCCGGGAAAGATGGCGCCGTGGCTGCAGATGTAACGTTCTCTCTTCCCAAAGCAGAGACTTTCGATTGCCTGATGCTTCGCGAAATGATCCGGCTCGGACACCGCACCACAAAATGGTGTGTGGAATATTCAAAAAACGGCAAGGACTGGACTGTAATTCCCGAGACATCAGGGCTTCAGTCGGTTGGCAACAAGTGGATTGTTCGCTTCAAACCGGTTACGGCACGGTATGTGCGCCTACGTGTGCTTGACGGAAACGCCACTCCCGCTTTAAACACATTCGGCATCTACAAACAATCCGACATATTGAAACAACAATAATCCTATGAAATCAATCTCTTTATTAGCGGCATGCTGCATATCCATTGCAGCGAATGCGGCAGGGTTCAATCCTGATTGGAATTATGTGATCAGAGGCTCTTCCGGACTCGTGATCGATAATCAGGAAAGTTATTCGCCCGGCTCGAAGTTATGTCTCTCGAAACCTGTGGAAAACAAGGAATCGCAGGTGTGGCGTTTTGTGCCTGTGGAGAAAGACGTGTATTGTATAATGTCGCCTCTTTCCGACTTTGCCATAGACAACGGAGGAAGTCCGAAACCGGGTGCGCAGACCGTGCAGTGGAGTCTGGACACGCGAAATTCAAACCAGTATTGGAGAGTTACTGAAAACAATGACGGCACATACACCTTTACTGGAGTATATGCAGGGTTCAACCTGTCGACTTCCGATGCCCCTCAGTTTGGCGAGCCTCTCGTGCAGAGCGTTGCCAATGCCTCAGCAAGTTCCCAGAAATGGCATGTGATAAAGTCTGATCTAAAAGTCAAGGTAGAACCGGCAAAGACGAAAAGCAAAAACGATTGGGAGAATCAGCATATATTCGCAATCAACAAAGAAGCCGGCTTTTCCACATTCATACCTTATTCGTCTGTTCAGGAGATGAGAAAGGACGCATGGCATGCAAGACCATGGGAACGCACTTCTTCGGAGCGATACATGCTTCTCAATGGAAACTGGAAGTTCAACTGGGTGAAATCACCCGAAGAGCGCCCGAAAGATTTCTATAAACCCGCATACGACATTTCAGGCTGGGAAGAGATTCCTGTTCCTTCGAATTGGGAAATGCATGGGTATGGAACCCCGATATATACCAACATCACCTACCCTTTCCGCAACAATCCCCCCTTTATACAAGGACAGAGAGGCTACACCGTCGCCAAAGAACCTAATGCTGTCGGCTCATACCGTAGAGATTTCGATCTTCCGGCATCATGGCGCGACAAGGAGGTGTACATAACTTTTGAAGGATGCTACAGCGCCATGTACGTGTGGGTAAACGGCAAGAAAGTGGGATACAGCCAGGGGTCAACCAATGATGCGAGATTCAACATAACAAAATATGTGAAGCCGGGGTCGAACACTCTTGCCGTAGAGGTGTATCGCTGGTGTGACGGAAGTTATCTCGAAGATCAGGATATGTTCCGTCTTAGCGGAATTCACAGGGACGTATATCTGACAGCATCTCCTAAAACCCACATCCGCGACCTCCACCTGACATCGGATCTTAGCCCGCGTTATGACCGTGCGATCCTTAACGTGGCGGCTTCTGTCCGCAATGCCGGCAACGCTGCAGCGCCGGTAGCCATACGCACCTCTCTTCTTGACAGCAAGGGACGCACCCTCCGCAGCGTTACTTCGCCGGTAACAACTGTAGAGAAACGTGGGGAGACCATTGTCAAAACCCGTTGTTCGCTACGCGACCCCCTCCTATGGAGCGCGGAAGCTCCCAATCTCTATACAGTAGACATAGAGCTCATCGATGCCGACGGGAAAGTGTTGGAAGCGACTTCGCAGAAATATGGATTCCGCAACATAGAGATCAAAAACAACAAGGTCTATATAAACGGAATGCTGACAATGTTCAAAGGTGCAAACCATCACGACACCCATCCAAGACTGGGAAAGGCTGTGCCGGTTGAGACAATGATACAAGACATCCTTATGTTCAAGCGTCATAACCTCAACACAATCCGCACAAGCCATTATCCCAAGGATCCCAAGATGTATGCGCTTTTCGATTATTACGGTCTTTACGTAATGGATGAGGCAGACCAGGAATGCCACGGCAACTCCTCTCTTACCGACAATCCATCGTGGAAGGAAGCATTTGTTGACCGTGCGGTTAGAATGGTGGAAAGAGACAAGAACCATCCTTCAATAATCTTCTGGAGTCTTGGCAATGAAAGCGGAGGAGGATGCAATGCCGTGGCGGAATATGAAGCTGTCAAAGCTATAGACCCCTCGCGCCCGATCCACTATGAGGGAATGAATCAGATAGCCGACATGGACTCCAGGATGTATCCCTCGCTTGAGAGCATGGAGGAGACTGACCGCAATGGCAATGCAAAACCATTTTTCCTTTGCGAATACAACCATGCCATGGGAAATTCAATAGGCAATCTCGACCAATACTGGGACTATATAATCAACAAGTCAGAACGTATGATAGGCGGATGCATATGGGATTGGGTAGATCAGGCTCTCAACAAGCCGGGACATCCGGATTCGGAATATTATTTCGGAGGCAGTTTCGGCGACACACCCAACGACAATGATTTCTGTTGCAACGGAATTGTTACCGCCGATCGCCGTGTCACTCCTAAATTGCTTGAAGTAAAGAACGTGTATCAGTATCTGCGTTTCCGTCTTAATGATCCTAACAGCGTTTCAATCCAGAATGACTATACTGTACACAATCTGACGGATTTCAATCTGCGCTATGCAATCCAGGAAAACGGCAGGACTATACGCACGGAGACGTTCGGGCTCCCCGATTGCAAGCCTACGGAAAACAGAACGATCCTTATTCCCATGGAACGTTACCTGACAGATGCTAATGCCGAATATTTCATAGATCTTGAAGTGATCACCAAGCGCGACTGCTCATGGGCTCCCGCCGGCCATGTCGTGGCTTCGGCACAGTTGCCTCTGAAGGGTTCGCATGTTCCGGAGAATATCTCGGCGAATGGTGTCATTACTTCCACAACCGAGGGCGACAAGCTCCGCCTCAACGGAGAAGGTTGGCAGATATCATTCGACAAATCAACAGGCAGTCTCCACAATCTGGAATATAAAGGAACCGAGATGCTGCATCCGGGTGAAGGGTTGAAATTCTATGGCTACAGAACCATAAACAACGAACCGAAGGATTTCAGCAAACATATCTATGAGTTAAAGGATTTCAAGTGGAATCTCGATCAATCAGCCTCCAAGGCTGTGGTGACGGCAGATATTGTGGCTACAGTCGGTAAGACTGAAGTTCCACATACCGTTGTCTACACAATATATGCCGACGGCTCCATTGATGTGGACGCTTCGTTCACGACAAAGAGCGGCTTCGAACTCCCCCGCATCGGACTCAGAGGAATGTTCAGCAAAGTGCTTGAGAACCTTGAATGGTTCGGTAGAGGTCCGATGGAGAATTATCCCGATCGCAGAAACGCCGCATTCGTCGGACTTTACTCCTCCACCGTAGATGATATGCGCGAACACTATGTGAGAAGCCAAAGCATGGGCACACGCACCGACACCCGTTGGCTTACTTTGAGCGATAAAGAGGGCGCGGGCATCAAAATCACAGCCTTGAAGGGTATGTTTGATTTTACAGCACTTCATTTCACCGATGAGGAGATTTGGGATGCCAAGTACGGGCACGACCTTGACAAGGTGAAACGCCCGGAGACAGTGATCAACATCGACTGCGCCACAAGAGGATTGGGAAGCGCCAGCTGCGGTCCAGGTCCGCGTCCGGAGTTCAAGCTTGTTGCCGACACAATCTATACGTCCTCTTTCCGCATCTCCCCGCTTTGATTACCACTCTCAGATTTTTTAACAAAAGACAATAATAAAAGATGCCTGCGGAATCCGCAGGCATCTTTTATTATATGGCGATTAATCCTGATTAGGGAATCATCACTTCGATTGGCTCGGAATAGTTCCAACGACGTGTTCCGCTACCCACCGGAGTATCATAGTTGATACGGGCTGCTGCACGCACCCACACTTTTCTACCGGAAGGAATCTCTCCATTGGAGGTGATTGTGATGGGCTTGCCGAAATACTCGTTGAAGCTGCTGCCGGAGTAGTTTATGCTGCTTGACCAACGATCGTCGCGCGCACGATAGCCGACTGCGTTGGAATAGCTTACAAAGAACTGGATATCCGTCATGTTGAGGAAGTTTTCATCCCAGTTGCCCATGGGTTTGATTTTATTGCGGAATTCATCTTCCGAAACTCCCCTCTCAACAACGACCTTAGCCTTTATCACGCCGTTGCTCACTGTAGGATCGCCTACTATGCGCACATTAAGGAAAGGCTGAACCTCGAAGCGCACCTTGGTGGTGCCGCTGATATCCATGTTGAGCGTTTTGTCTTCAAGAAGCACACCATCTGTGGTCTCACGCACGAGCGGAATGAAGGGACCGTCAATGCGGATGTTGTAGTGACCTTTGAAAATTTTGGTGTTCTGGAACGTTCCGTCCGCCATGCAGAAGAAATCCGGATTGTGTTCCACATTATCGCCCCAGCTGAGCTCTGTCAGGCGCACGCGGATACCCTCGCTACCCTGGTCGGTGAGCACACGGTCGCCCGTCTTCTCGTCCACGACCTCGCCCCAGATGGTTTCTTTAGGCTCTTCATAGTTGTCAATCTCGAACATGCTGCAAGAAGACAACGTAAGGAGCATGGCAAACATACCTAATATATTGAACTTTTTCATCTCTTGATATCTTTTTTAATTAACGGTTTGGCTGCTGATCTATTACTTTGCTCTTCACGACTTCTCCACCGGGGATGCCGAAATAATAGTCGATCGGATTATATTCAAATTCTTTGTGCGAAACGCATTCGAACTTGACATCATAGAACCATTTTTTATCCTGCGCTGAATAGAACGGATATACACCGCGGAAACGATAGTGGGAATTTGAGCTGAATTTGTTCTTGTCGCGAACTTCACCCCAGAAACCGTCGCGATTGTCATAATGGTTCACGCGCCAGCGACGGAGATCCCATTTTGTTCCGGTTTCAAATGCAGTTTCCTTGCGACGCTCCTTACGAACCTCGTTACGGCTTTCATCGCTGCCGGTAAGTTTACCGCTAAGGAGTGTGGCTCCCGCGCGGCTGCGGATATCGTTGATAGCATCTGTAGCAACGGTGAGCATGTCGGAACCATCGGGGGATGCTGCTCCGGCGATGGAAAGCTCAACTGCTGCCTCTGCGGCATTGAGAAGGACTTCGGCATAACGCATGAGGATGTAATGCTGGTCACTGTTTCCTTCACGAGCTGTAAACGACGGATCATCCTTAAGCCATTTTCTTCCTAACAGACCTGTCATGGCGGATTCAGCATAGTTATAGAAAGGTCCGTTTGCGCCTGAAGCATTCATCTTGCTTCCGTCGGGAAGAGTAACGATCGTCTGGTTATTGGGGTCGGGAGTCATGTAAAGAGTGCGGTTCTCACCCTGAGCGATATCAAGATTCTGATAGTTGTCTCCCTGAGTCTGATAAGAATAATCTTTCATAAGAGGCTTCACTGGAGTTGAGCCAGTGTAGACACCGGCATAAATCTCCATTGTCTGACCTTTGAACTGGTCTCCGGGGATAATCAGATATGAGAGGAGACGGGGCTCGGCATTCTTATAGAAGTCACCTATATTGTCAAACATGATGTAGTTACCTTCCGTGTTAGAATTTCCGGTTGTCACTTTCAGCGTGCCGTCGGGATAGCGGTCGAAACCTTCGAAAAGCTCGATGAAATCGGCTGTCGGGCAGACGGCGCTACTCAGAGGAGAACGGAACACATAAGGTGCGTTGTAGGCATCAAACGAGTGAGTTGTGGTGGGATAAAGGTATTCGCGTATCCAGATATTCTCCGGGCTATCAGTGTCTGAAATCATGTCTATCATGTTCTGACGGATAGCGTTTCTGTCGCCTTCACTCCATTTTTTCAGATACAGGCCATAGCCACCCTCTGTCATCACCTGGTGGGCAGCCTTATAAGCCTCGCTGAAATAGCGTTTCGAAGCCTCAGCAGCTGTTGCCTGGTCGAAACCGATTACGCGGACTCCGGTTTTCTGTCCGAGCCCTGTAAGACGACCGGGAACAACCTCGTTGTATTTCGCCACAGAGCCTGCATAAAGCATTGCCTCTGATTTCACGGCAAGGGCAACATATTTGTTGGCATAACCTCTCTTGGGGCTTTTGGGCATCATCAGCTCAGCTGCCTTGTCGAAGTCGGCGCAAATCTGGTTCCATGTCTCCTCTTCGCTTGAGCGAGGCACTTCCAGCTCATCGCTCGACGCAGGATAATTGATGACACGTGTCACCAACGGAATGCCGCCGAAACGTTTCGCCAAGGCATAGAAAACATATGCCCTCACAAAGTAAGCCTCTCCCAAATAATCGTTGTATGTGATTTCGGGATAATGACCGCGATATGCGGGAAGGTTCTCGATCAGGAAGTTTGCATCGCGGAGGGTCTCAAAGGCATTTCCCCAGTATGCTTTGCTCTCCCCGGTGAATGCACGGCAGTAACCGTCGCGGTTCACTGCGTCTCCCGTTCCATCGAAACCGAAACCCGCGAGCCAGCCGTTGTAGTCAGTGATACCTCGCTCTGCCAGATATTTGAAATCTTCGAAAGGCATCATGGAATACATGCGCGCCATGTAGATGTCCATACCCGATTCGCTCGCAAGGAGGTCGTCGGCAGTGACGATATTCTTGGGTGCTATATCCATATCCTGACACGAAGTCAGACAAAATGCGCCCAAAATAGCTGAAATTAATATCTTTTTCATTTTGTGATTCAGTTATTAGATTAGTAGGAGAAAGTTAGACCGAATGTGAACGTTTTGTTGAGAGGATACATACGACCAAGCTCATCATCCGGATGCTCGGGGTCTACGAATTTCACTTTTGAGAAAGTGAGAAGGTTGTAGGCGTTGAAGTATACGCGGATGTTTGTCTTGCGGGTTATGCTTTTGGGAAGCGTATAACCAAGCTCGATGCTCTTCAGACGCAGATAGTCGGTGCTGACGCGGTTGAAAGATGAGTTCTCTTTCGGATAGCGTCCCGTGTAGGCATAATAGCCGGATATCCATTCTGTGGCGGGATCATAGGGATCAGCCTTCGGATCAACCGGATGCCAGCGGTCTGTGTATTGCTCGAGGATACCGCCTCCCATGTCGCCCCAGATAGAATACAGAGGCTCCTTATATTGCATTGAACCCAGAGCCGAGCCTTGCCAGAGCATGGAGAAATCGAAATCTTTCCAGTTAAGCGATACGTTAAGGCTATAGTTCATCCAGGGAGTCTGGTCGAAAGCGAAAGGATGCTGGTCAAGGTCATTGATCTCACCGTCACCGTTCCAGTCTTCATATTTGTAATCACCGGGGAGGATGTCTTTCTCCTGATAGCCGGCATAGTTCCAGATATCGTTCCAGCTTGTGTAGCGTCCGTTGCCGGTGTAGCCGAACTGCACACCCTGATAACGGTTGTTGAGGTTATCGTTTTTCCAGCGGTCGTAAGAGTTAGCCCAAGGTCCTTTCTCCGATGCGTGGAGATATTTGTTGCGGGTGATTGTCACCATACCACGCACATTGTATGTCACCTCGCCGATGCGGTTTGAGTGGCGGAGCTCAAGTTCCATACCCATATGGCTGTCGCTGTCGAGATTCTCGCGGGGTGCGGTAGCTCCGACCACAGTGGGAAGATCTCCGTTGTTACGTGCGAACAGACCGGAACGATGGCGGTGGAAGTAATCGAACGAGAAACCGAAAATCTGGTTCTTCATGTCAAAATCGATACCCACGTCGAAAGTCTTGGACTTATACCATGTGATGCCCTGGTTGGGGAGTGCAAGGGGAGAAACGGCAGATATGTATTGTCCGTTGAACACATAACCGGGAGAATAGCCATTGTAGTTACCATTGTCTGCAGGATTGCCGGCAGGATATTTGAAACCCATTGCCCAGTCGTATTCGAGGCTGCCGTCATCACCGAGCACACCATAGCTGGCACGGACCTTCAGGTTGTTGATAAAGTCGAGGGCTGAGGTGTTACGGAAGAATGACTCCTCGGAAATTCTCCAGCCTGCTGAGACTGAGGGAAAGAAGCCCCACTGGTGACCTTTGGCAAATTTCGAAGAACCGTCATAACGGAACTGAGCCTCCAGAAGGTAACGGTCTGCAAACGAATAATTGACACGACCGATCAATGCCTGGTTTGCAATCTCATAAAGATCTTTGTCGCCACCTTCCATCGCACCTATCTGACCTTCGGTCACACCTACAAGAAGATACGGCTTGGAGAACGCAAGGTCGCGCACTGCATAGAAGTTGTCGCCGCTACGTTTCTGGCTTTCCCAACCCAACGTTACGCCAACGTTGTGAAGATCGTTGAACTCACGGTTATAGTTGAGAAGGAACTGTGTGAGGAACTGCTGTTTTGAATAATATTCGCGACGCAGGTTGCTCGGCGAGCTGCTGTTGTAGATTTTCTGATTGTAGGAATCGGTCAATGGATCATATGCATACTGGTAATACTCTTTGCGATAGATCTCATTGTCGTCCA
>DAWBVG010000587.1:0-3967 GCA_052279865.1 Muribaculaceae bacterium | reverse complement strand
TATTGAATTCCGGTAAGGCATTCGGGTCTGAACCCCATAAATTATTTTCCTTAATTCGAAAAGAAGGATCAAACGTCTGCAAGGCAGCAATCACATTTTTATTGTTTGTTTTTAACAACTGATCTTTTGTTACCGTCGTTGCATTTCCGGTAAAACTTTCCTTACGGATATTGGCATAGCCGGTAACCACAACTTCTTCCAACTCCTCTTTCGTCTCCCTCAACACCACATGTATCTCCTCCTGTCCCTCATATTTAACCTCCTTTGAAAGCATTCCGACAAAAGAAAACTGTAATACAATCGACTCCATATCAGGGATTGCGATGGTAAATCTCCCATCCCCATCTGTCACCGTTCCTATCTGCAAACCTTTTATAAACACCGTCACGCCCGGCAGCAAATGTCCCTTTTCATCTTTCACAGTACCTTTGATTCTCACCTCCTTTACCTTTTGTGATTGCACCTCAGGTTTAATCACAATCACCTCATCCTGCAGCACATAAGTCAGGTTTGTATTTCTCAGACACACATTCAAAATCGTCCGGATATCATCTCCCTGCACATCAACATCCACCTTACCGATTTTGTCCAAATCCTCTTCATTATACATAAAAACAAACGATGTCTGGCGTTCTATCGCCCAAAGCACATCCTTCAGACTGACTGCCTTCATCGAAAGCGTCACTTGTTGTCTGTTCTGCCGGTAAGCGTTTGCATGAACATGCAACATTCCCAGCAAAACAAATACAAATGTCCATCTAAACATAAGTCGCAATTTTCTCATAAGCTTGTAATTTGATAGTTATGTTGATTATTTTGATAAGACAAGACAAAACAACCCATCTGCTCTCGTCTTATCCTTAAAATTTTCTATTTCTATCTATTTTTATACGTCTATTAGCTCCCAAAAAATGCACAAAAGAGAATCTATCCGTTTTTTCTGACGCTGCTCCTGTGATAATTCTTCATTCCCCGCATATCCCTTATAACAAGCTTCTTACAACAAGCTCCATTTATAATAAAACACCAAAAAAGATTTTTATGGGGAAGTCCATCCCCACTTTTTTTCAAAAAAAACAAAGAATAATTATCCCAGGAACAAATAGATCAGGTAGTAATAATCTTTTAAGACCACCCTTAATTTCTTATAAGCTATCTTTTTCTGCGTATGGACAGAGCTTTCAGCAATCCCCAATCGAGCGGCTATCTCGCTGTTTTTCAAGCCATCCAAAGCCAATTGAATCACCTCTCTTCCTTGAGGAGAAAGTGTTTCTATAGCGGCATAAAAGATGCGATAGCTCTCTGTCTCTATCAATTTGTCATGAAAAAAACCGCTGTTTTCAAACACGGAAACATCCTCCAACACCACTTTCTGACGCTGAACAATATTCAAACAATCGTTCCTGACAATAGTATAAAGAAAAGATTTGATTTTAACAATATGGTCAAAATCCCTCCTACGATTCCAAAACTTCACAAATGCCTCTTGCACAACATCCGCCGATAAGTCATCATCCTTCAAATAAGCAGAAGCAAATACACACAACCCTTGATAATATTCATCAAACAAACTTTTAAAAGCTTGTTCATTACCATGTTGTATCTGTTCTATTGCAATATTCACAATATTATCTGTGCAAGATTATCATACAAGTGTAGCAAAAAATATTCAACACTCCTAATAATCCTTGAACATAATTATAAATATACCTACTCCAAACGAACGAACTTCACGGCATCAGCAATAATCGCAATATCTTTGTCCCTGTTAATCTCCTTGTCTGAAAGCACTACGCGAACTTCTCCTCCTGGGAAATCAAAATTTCCCAAAGACACCCAACCGGATGAAATACCCACCAGTTCTTCATCCAATGAAAGCTCTACCTTCTCTTGTTTATCACCATAACAAACCGTATAATAGTTGACAACAGAAGAGGGGAAGGTCTTTATACCCGGGAAAGTAGTGATGTAATCCTTAAATACCTTTACCCAAACCTCATAATTTCCTTTAGGTAATGCGACCCGCCATGTTGCAGTCGACTCTCCGCGACCTCCACTTATACAATGATATCCGCGGATAGAATCCCCGCAAGCCGACACATTATATACAGGCACCCACCGGGATGATCTGCCGGCACGCGTGATAACGCGATAAGTCGGCTTTTTTCCAAACTTACGCTGAAACCATGACTCGTTGTTGTTTTTCACCTCAAAACCGGCATCTGTATCATCGACAAGCCATATATTCTCATCCGACTTTTCAAACTCCTCGTCCGAAATAGTCCTACAGACAAAACCCGGCTTCCAGGATGCCGCCATTTCCGGGGAGCAACGCTTATTGTCTCCCCACCAGGCTATCGGACGATTAGTCGACAAATAAGCATACATATAACCAATTTTATCTGAACTATTGCCCGCCATCCAATCTGCATCCCGGGATGCGCCCTGCACTATCAGAGAAAGGTATTTCGCTTCATGAGGGGCAAAATAGGCATGAACATTCTTACGTGTCATCAGACTACCACATTCAATGGAAAAAATTCCTCCGCAATTCCCCATATTCCGAACCAACGCATCAAGCCGATGCAATCCGGTCTGTTCATCATAGTACCGCACAGCATCCTTCACTCTGAAATAATGAGTATGTCTGGCTGCTTGCCATGAATGGACCATCGAATCCATATTCATCTGCCAACGCCGATTCCAACAGACCACTAACGAATCGTAATTCACCTCCCCGACAGACACGGCAAGAATACTGTCCAAAGAGACTGCAAATTCGCTCTCGGGAGCAACAATCGTAATATACGACCACAACTCCTTCACTTTTACAGCCAATGCTTCATACTTCAGGCCTTCATCTAAAGTATCGTCCGCCAGAATCTCCTCCAACGTCCGCCCTATCAGGCAGTCATAAACATTACCATTTTTACTCACATGGGCAATATCCTCTACACTAAAGAGTTGTTGCTTATCAACCCGTCTCAACAATTCAAGTGCATCCCCCATAAAAGGATACTTTTCAGAATACACTCTACCCCGAGGCAACATGAATACCGTATTGGCAGCATGCCTAACCACGGGCAGGACTCTCTTGTCCAACCCCGGCAAAGGATGGCTACCACGCATTTTCATACTTACAAACATGTTCATGAACAAATCCCGGAATGCCTGATTACAATCATCATATATCCGGAAATCACCGGACAAAGAACCGGTATAGTAGGATTGGAAAAACATATACTCCGGACAAAAAAACATTCCCGGTTCCACCTTCACATCTATGGGTTCTTTCCTATAACCCGAAGGCACAAAAGATACCGGAGTTTCCACACAAACAACCCGAGCATTACCGGTCTCATTCCAAAGGACTGCCTTGTAATCATCAGGGTCATATCCTATTCTTCTCATTCCATCTTCCTGCATATAGCGGGAAAACGCCGACCGATTGACCTTACCGAAGCATTTCTTCAATATTTTACCCCATTCCCCTACATAACAATCCAGTTTTAACGTCTGATGCAAAGGAAGCGAATAGCTGTCTACATTCGCCGCATAAACAGAGATTCCGGGAGACAGACAAGAAGAAAAACAGACAAAATCCCCCCTTCTGTCACATCTCCCCTGAGAAACAACACAACATTGAGACGGCGATACAACCGTCAATTGGAATAATGTAAAATCCCAATGTGTAAAAGTTTCACACAACGGATTCACAGGAGGGGATGCCGCCGGATACCACATACATGCGGGAGTCAATAATAAAATATCCTTGTGGACAAATGCACCCCGCCGCCCCGTCGGAAAAAAATTATCAGCATGGAAAACATTCTCATACTCCTTGTCGGACAGATGCAAATCACAGATACGGTCGTCCACCGTTCCGCCATACTCCCAATGCAACACCAGGCTGTCTGCCGCAGGCAAACTGCAACGCACAACAACAACCTGACCGCTTCTTGTATAG
>DAWBVG010000586.1:0-1888 GCA_052279865.1 Muribaculaceae bacterium | reverse complement strand
TTACAGCCACGAAAATACACCTAACACCACCTACAAACTTTATCCCGACGGTGAATATAAACTTGCTGAAGAACTTTACAACCGTTTCATCTACACCAACAATGTCTCTGCCCTATATCTCACATTAGGAGGTAAGGTAAAGGATTTCAGTTTCTCGGCAGGATTGCGTTCCGAGTCTTGGCAGGTAAGAAGCCGCTCGCTCGCTTATGGCGAGAGCCGTGCAGATGTGCCTGAATTCAAAAAGAACTTCTTCGCTCTGTTCCCTTCGGTATTCCTCTCCTACTCTCTTCCCAAAGACAACGAAGTGCAGATCAACTATACACGGCGCATCCGCCGTCCGTGGGGAGGGATGCTGAATTCTTTCCATAACATCTCCGATCCGACAAGCGTTTCCTATGGTAATCCGGAGCTTGAACCCCAGTATTCAAACTCTTTCGAGCTCAATTATCTGAAAAGCTGGACATACCATATGATCTCCTTCTCGGCTTATATCCGCACGGCTGAAAACATGATGAACCGCATTGCATATATGGATAATGACGTGATGTATTCAACATGGGCGAATGTCTCCAAGATGACCAACTCCGGCTGTGAGATTGTAGTGAAGAATTCCCTCTTCCGTAGCAAACTCGATCTCACCACCACCGTGAACCTCTATAACAACCATATCAGCGGTTGGAATTATGATTTCATCACCGAAAGCGGCAACACTGTGCATATCTCCAATGACAAGCAAAACAGCTTTGCCTGGGACGCACGCATCATGGCAAATGTCAAGCTTCCCTGGTCGCTTTCATTCCAAGCCACAGGGCGCTATGCTTCGGAACAGAAGGAAGCACAAGGATCTCGCCAGGGAGGATGGAGCGTGGATGCCGGTCTTCGCAAAATAGCCGGCAACTGGTCATTCTCACTTAATTGCCGCGATATCTTCGATTCCCGCAAATGGAAAAGCACAATATACGGACCGGGCTACACACAGACTTCAAAACGTTGGCGCGCAGGTCGCATACTGAGCCTGACCATCAAATATTCATTTGGCAATATGAAGGCAAACAAAAAAGGGAACCGCAATGATTCTGGCGAACCAATGGGCGGCTCCGGATATGATGAGTCTATAGATTGAAGTAGAAAGTACCGGTTGGGAGGACGGTATAGAAGGAATACTCCACGCCACGGAGATAATAATCAGTATTATAAGCGGGCGTGTCAACACCGCGATCCCATTGATCGGTCCAGGGATTCCAGGCGTTCAATACATTGACGATGTATTGGACGCCATTGTATTGATAGCTTACCGTCAACGGCAACACGCGCCAGATACCCTGCGCGTCATAACCGCACGCCACGACTTTTGTGACACCTTGGTCAGACAGACCGGCATTGATTGTAGGCTGCACTATTATCGTAGGACTATTGTTCCAGTCGGAATACCAGGGACTGCCCCAATTGCCGGGATACATAGGACCGGGATTCCAACCGATGCCGTTGGGTCCCATCGGACCACCCATATTCGGGCGGAAGCTACCACCCGACCCGGGAGCCGGAAGACTGTTCTGCGCCATCACACCGAGAGCGGAAACCGCCATAAACAGAAATGCCATGACACCTCTTGCCAGCCCTCTACGCGTCAACCCATTCCGCGTTGATCCTTTCGAGAATAAATTATGTGTTTTCATAGCAATAACTCTTTTATAATCTTTTCATTCTTTTCATTAATAACAATCAACTCGCCCTAATTCCTCATTCCCTCCCCCGCTTTTCGCCACCATTCCCACTTCTCAGGCTAATATACCAGAGAAATAAAGTTCCGTCTCCCACCAGATACAAAGCAAAACGGCTTCGACACTTAAAAGCGTCGAAGCCCCCTGTAAAGGTCGTTATATTCCTA
>DAWBVG010000585.1:0-2665 GCA_052279865.1 Muribaculaceae bacterium | reverse complement strand
TAAATCAATTATATTATGAAAAAGGTATTTATGACATTAGCCATCGCAGCAATGGCTATCGGTTCGCTCACATCTTGTGGCTCAAAGGCAGCGCGCGAGGGCAGTGACGAAGGTGAGGCATTGAAGGCAAAGATCGAGAACTGCACAAATCCTGACAGTTTGAAGATGTATGTAGAGCAGGCGCAGGAATATGCCAGCAAGCTTGAGGCTGAAGGAAAAGGTGTCGAGGCTGAGGCTTATCTGAATAAGATCGCTCCGGTGGTGAAGGAGAAAGATCCATCAGTTGCATCTTATTTTGAAGAACTGAAGACAAAAGCTAAAGAAGAGGTGACCGAGGCGAAAGAGAAAGCTGACAGTGTTGCAAGTGATGTGGCTGATAAAGGTGCCGCTGCTGTTGACAGTGTCAAGAATGCTGGAAAGAACGCTGTCGAGGCTACCAAGAAAGCCGGAGCCGCTGCAGTTGATGGTGCCAAGGATAAGGGTGCTGCCGCTGTAGAGAAAGGTAAGGAGAAAGTATCTGATGCCGCTCAGAAAGGTGCCGACAAGGTCAAAGACCTTTTGAAATAAAGCAACGCTTTATTTCAAGGTAAAAGGAAAGAGGGAAAAGGTAAAAGGATTAATGGGCTCGCCTTAAGTATACGCCGCCACTAATATACGCTACCTCAACCTATAATGATAATGACATAAAAAAACAATCCGACAAACTCAAGTTTGTCGGATTATTTTTTGTCTGGAGCAATTACTCATTGCTCATTTAACATTACTCATTGATGAGAAAGTGGTCGCCGGTTTCTTTTACGATGTTTTCGTAATATTTTTTATCGTAACCGGGGAAAGTGGGATAAACCGGAAGACCATACTCGCTCTTGATGAAATTGCCATTCTCATCGGTTTTCTTCATGTTGCCGTCCATATATTTCACAAAGAGATATATGGCGAGATCGCGGTAATCATCCGTTGCCTCTTTCGCAACTTCAGCACCCTCTTTGTTCACGGCTTTGCGGTAACCATCCATGTCTCCGGCTTTCACCAAGGCAGCGAGGCGCGAGTCTGTGGCATTTCTTGTGTCACGGAATTTATCCTCCAGCTTGTTCTGCACTTTGCGGACATCCGGGATCATCTGATCGTAACGGTTGTAAGCCTGATTGGCAACAATGTTTGTCATCCAGAAATTGGCTTTGGGGTCAAAAGTATTTATATCGCCGTGGGCAAGTTCCTGAGGAATCTCGGTCATGCCGCAGTAGAAAGGCATGTAGACGGAGGTGTTGGTATCGTCTGTGCCAAACCACAGGATGCCGCCCACGGGGTCGGGCAACCAGTTACGGCTCTGGCTTACAAAACTCCAGCCGGTCTGCTGAGTGGCTATCGCACGCTCCATGCAATAGGTTTTGCCGTCAACAGTGTAATCCATCGGACGCCAGCGATAAGGCACATGATATGGACCGGCACCGATGTCATCGGTCATGTTGAAGGGTGTCCCCTCGAAATGATCGCGCATGCTCCATTCCATATCCTTGAGGCTTACCTTTTTCTCCGGCACTACATAGAGGGGCATCGGTTCGTCGCTGGTGCCTGCGCACCATGAATAATACTTGTCGGTTTCCGGAGCGAAGCGACGGAAATAGCTCCACACGCGGGCATCGCAACCGCGTCGCGTTGAGGCTGTATGATTCTCGTAGGCATCGGCGAAAGAGAAATCCTCATCCTTGCCGTTGAAATAGCCACGTTTGCGGGCAAATGAGATGACATCTTTCGAATATTTCACATTCTCTTTATCCTTCATGTTGACCTTGCGGATGCGGGGTTCGTTGGCGTGACCGGAGATGGCATTGTCGGGAATGCGGACTGCTATCCATACAGCACCCTTTTCCGCGCCTTTTCCGATCATCTCCATTACCCACACCTCATCTTTGTCGGCAATAGAGAACGATTCTCCGCTTGAAGCGTAACCGTATTTATTCACGATATCTCCCATGAAATCCACAGCTTCGCGTGCTGTCTTGCAGCGTTCGAGAGCGATCTGTATCAGAGATCCATAATCGATGATTGATTTACCCGTGGTATCTTCGAGTTCCTTATGACCGCCCCATGTTGATTCGCCGATGGCGAGCTGATGCTCGTTCATGTTGCCGACAACATTGTAAGTTTCAGCAGCCTGAGGTATTTCGCCGAGAGGTTTCCCCGTGTCCCATTCCACTACCTTTCGCATCGCACCTTTCGGGTGACGGGCTGCCGGCGTATGCGTCAGCATGCCATAAAGGTTATGGGAATCGGCGGCATAAGTCACCATCACCGAACCATCGGTTGTGGCACCCTTCGCCGCGATAAGATTGGTGCATGCCTCGGAAGACGCGCCCCCGAGCCACATCATCGCCGCTGTCAGCGACAAACTGTAAATCCGTTTCATATCTGTATCGGTTGTTTTAATAAAATTCCTCGTAATGTTTTGTAATAACTTATGCATGAAATCAATTAATATATTTATTAATTTCATGATTTTGTTATGTTGTTGAAACCTAATTTGATGCAAAGATACTAAATTTAGAATCATAAACAAAATATTAAAAATATAGACGTAGCCGGTTGAGTGAAGGCACCATGGTGACACCAATGATGTCAAAAAAAACTATCATAAACCGGAATAATCAGTATAATAGCAATTTAG
>DAWBVG010000584.1:0-7941 GCA_052279865.1 Muribaculaceae bacterium | reverse complement strand
ACCTGGGATATGGTGTCTGGAGTCTTGTGTTCTATACGTTATTTCAGGGATTCTTTCAAGCTTTATTGTTATGGGTTGCAACAAAGTGGCATCCATCGTTTGCATTCTCTTTTGATGTTTGCAAACAACTGTTCTCTTACGGGGGATTTCTATTGGCATCGAATATTTTGCAAACGATCTGCCAGAATCTTCAAGGATTGATTATTGGAAGAAAATTCTCTGCAGTACAGATGGGTTATTATTCACAGGCGCAGAAGCTTGATCAGGTATTCAGCTATTCGATACCACAAATCATTGTTCAGGTTATGTTCCCCGTCTTCTCGTCGTTACAGGATGACTATAAAAAACTTGGTGACGCTGCTATTAAGGTTATGCGGATAATAGGTTTCATGATTTTTCCACTGATGGCTATCCTTATACTTGAAGCGAAAGAATTGATAAACATTTTTTATGGTGAGAAATGGTTGCCGGCAGTTCCGTATTTCAGGATATTATGTGTAGGGGGATTGTTCGTATGTCTCCAGAATATTAATTTCTATGTAGTTGCGTCAGTAGGTAAAAGTAAAACGCTGTTCTATTGGAGTTTTTACAAATGGGGTTTTCTCATACTGGCATTACTCGTTGGTATGAATTTTGGAATGGAAGGTTTGCTTTGGGGTATGGTTGTAAGCAGTTTCAATATATTTATGACAAATGCAGCATTAGTTCAAAAATTCATAGGACTAAAAATATTGAGACAATTAAGAAATCTTATACCTTCATTTATTATTTCAATACTATGCGGATTTTTATGCTATGAACTTAAAGTTCATATAATTTCTAACTCAATTATAAGCACAATACTTTACATATGTATATATAATATCATATTAAAGTATTTTTCACCAAATTCTTTCAATGATATTTTTATTTTAATAAAAAAAAGAATTTAAAACTATGTCTATAATATCTAAAATTAAATTTAAACTAAAAAATACATTAGTTTATGCTTTTCTTGGTCCACTTTATAAAAGATTTGTAACCATTCCTAGAACTAAAAGAAAAATAATACAATTTCAAAAGAATGCCCTTACAGTAGTTAGTGATCTTGACACTGTGCTAACACAAAATAATATTGAATATTATCTTATGTGGGGATCTATGTTAGGAGCTATTCGAGAACATGGCTTCATAAAACATGATTTTGATTTCGATATTTCTATTTTTATAGATGAAATCCATCCTGATAAATTACAACCTTTACTTGAAAATAATGATTTTTTTTTAGAACATGATTTAAAAGTAGATAACGGAAATTTTGCACGACACCAATGCTATATTAAGAACAAAGTGGGCATAGACATATTTTGGTTTTTCTATGATTCTGACAATAAACCATATACATGTCTATATAAATCAAGAACTGGTGATAGTAAGGATGGTGTATATCCGATTGTATCAAAGTTTCCTTTCTCACGTAAAGCAATAAGAGTTCCATTTGAAACATTACATTTACCAGTTCCGCAAAACGCTCACCAAATAATGAAAATTATATATGGAAATGATTATATGACACCAATTCCACCTGGTAAGTATAAACCTCCTCGTGATCCTCGATACCATTATCTTCGAACAGATAAAATTGGGTATATAATTGAATATCATATAGATTAATTAGCAAATATATGATAACAACAGAATCTGCTTTTAATTTGGACTTTGACTTACATCTTCTTAGACCTTCAGGAGCATCGTTGTCGGAGTATATATTTTGTTTTATACTACTTAATATTGTATTACTATTAGCTTATTATTATAGGAACCACAAACATTTTGAATTTTTCACATGGTTCTTTACTTTAATTTTCTGTGTTTATTCCTTTTTTGACACAGATTATTTTACATTCGGTCAAGATTTTATCCATGGATTAAAAGACTTCAGAGATCCTCTGTATATGTATATAAGCCAAATATCCTTTGGCTCCTATACTCTTTTTAGACTTTATATTTGGGGTACCGCAATTTTCTTAATTTATAAACTTTTTAAAAAATTCTCTGTACCTCCTAATTATGCAATATACATATTCTCCTCTTTTTTTCTTTTGACCTTTGCCTATGCTCGGGCTTCTTTGGGGATGTCTTTATATTTTTATGGGCTCTCATTCATCATCTTTAATAAATACAGAAAACCTACTAATATTCTAATCGGTTCATTCTTTTTTATTATTGCATTTTTAGCCCATCGAAGTATGGCTCTTTTGATACTATTAACCCCCGTTATATACATTAAATTAAACAGAAAAACAATTATACTGATAATTATTGCAACAATAATACTATTTGTTCTAAAAAATTCATTTATAGATATTATTTACAATCATCTCGATGATAGCTCCTCTGTTGGTAAAACAGCAAATCGCTATAAATCGTTCGATGCTGAGATTGAGATGAATTGGAAGTTTAGGCTCACAAGTTATCTTAATAAGGCTACCTTTATCATTGCAACTTTGTATTTATTTATAAAATACTTTAATCGAATTATTAGAAAAAATTGTTCTGTACAAGTTAAACAAATATTTAATATTACACTGGTAACATTTTTAATTTCTATTACTTTTTTGAGTAGTGATAGTCAGGGATTATATGTAATAGGATATCGTTTCTTATATATGACTGGCATTCCCCTATGTTTAACTATCTCATATTTATATTATAACAACATCATTGAAAAAAAGAAAGTATATTGGCTTCTGATTTGTCCTGTATTATATTCGGAATCTTTCATAGCAGGTAAAATCTTATCCCTAAGCAATATATTATAATTATTAAAATTTTATTATGAAACATATAATTCAAAATTTTATTCGCAATATTGTTTTTCTTAGATTCTCTTTAGTTATGGAGAAACGGGAAAAATCAATTCTCAATATTCGCAATATGCCAACATGTAAGGTTGAAGGAGAAGACGAATGGATTAAATTCTGGAGGCCATTAGTAAAAACGAAAAACAAGTTTGCTTATCGTTTATATTCACAAAGTTGTGGCAATTCGAAATTCATTATTTCTGAACCTGCGTGTATAGCTATAAACAATGCATTGAATCCTGTCGAATTTCAGGCATATTACGCAGATAAAAATATGTTTGATAGACTTCTTTCATCTGGAGCAACACCTCGAACTATTTTAAGAAAAATGAAAGGGGACATACTCTTTGACAAAGAATATCATCCTGTTAAATCCTTTTCAGAGTCATCACTAACTGAGTACCTTAAAGGCTTCGATAGTGTTATTCTTAAGCCTTCTATCGGCACAAACTCAGGCATAGGTGTTGAATTATTTATTCGTAATAGAGACAACAAGTTTTATCAAAAAAATTCTAACGATTTACTGACAGCCGACTATTTGCTAACCCATCCAGACGAATTCATTCTGCAAGAAGCAATGCACCAGCATCCATTTATGGCAAATCTGAATCCGTCTTCAATTAATACAATAAGACTTGCGACTTACAGGTCAATCAAAGATAATGAAGTGCATCTGTTAAGTTCTGTAATAAGAATTGGGGCAAAAGATCAGTTTGTGGATAATCTACATGCTGGAGGAGTTATGATAAGAGTTTTAGAGAATGGAGAATTGGATAAATGTTGTTATACACAAGAGGGTACAAAACTTGATTCTCATAATAATATATCCTTTAAAGATGGAAATTATCTTGTCCCTCAATGGGACAAGATAATTTCTTTTGCAAAAGAAAACGCAAGTCGCTTAACCCACATGAGACTAATCCAGCATGACATTATGATTGATGAAAATGGAAATCCCAAATATATTGAATTCAATAACATTGGATTTTCACAATGGATTGCTCAATTTACCGGCACTCCTGCATTTCTTAATTTTGCTGAAGAAATGAGAGATTATGCATTAAAAAGTCTTCCCTCCACAAAAACAATCATTATATAGCAATGAGACAATTAAAAAAATTACTACACAAGGTTGATAATGCAGTAGGTAGATTTATACCGGATAAGATATTCTTAAAAATCTACTATAGATTTAAAATCGGGAAAAAACTTAATTTAAAAGATCCACAAAGATTCACAGAGAAGCTTCAATGGATTAAACTTAATGACCGGAACCCGCTCTATACCGAATTAGTTGATAAATATAAGGTTAAAGATTGGGTAAACAAACGCCTTGGAGAAGGACATGTCATTCCGCTCCTCGGAGTTTATGATAAATGGGATGATATCGACTTTAATAAGCTTCCGGATCAGTTCGTGCTTAAATGCACTCATAATTGTGGTGTTGTAATCTGTCAGGATAAGAAAAATTTTGACATAGAAAAAGCTCGCAAAACAATCGAAAAAGCACTAAAGGGTAATTATTACCTAAGTAGCCGCGAATGGCCATATAAGAATGTCCCCAGAAAGATTCTTGTTGAAAAATATATGGTAGATGAAAGTGGCATAGAATTAAAAGATTATAAATTCTTCTGTTTTAATGGGGAGCCAAAACTTCTTTTCATAGCAACAGATAGAACAATAAAGGATGAGCCCAATTTCGATTTTTTTGATCTCGAATTCAACCATCTTCCTATTGTCAATGGGCATCCAAATTCAAAGAAACCTATAAGCAAACCGCCTAAGTTTGAAGAAATGATTGAGATTGCAAAAGAGCTGTCTAAGGGTTTCCCCCATGTTCGCGTGGATCTCTTTAACGTAAACGGCACCATATATGTTGGAGAAATGACCTTCTTCCATTTCAGCGGTTTGGTAAAATTCAAACCAGACGAATGGGATTACAGACTCGGAGAAATGCTTAAATTGCCATCATAACATGTCAGACAGCCAGGACAATATAATTCGCAAAAATACTGATAAAATAGCGAAGAATTTTTTGCTCATCTAAATTATACCGGTTTAGTATAAGCCGCGAGCAGTGTTCGCTGAACGGAACCGCAGAGATATCAGAAATATTAGCTGGAATTGAATCAAAAGGGATTAATTGAAATGAATTAGAAAATTTTATTGTGATTCTGCAAAATTTAAGCCAATTTAATGCAATTTATTGAAAATAAATTCTTAAATTCGTGAATGAGATTGTTTCAGCTTAGCGAGCATTGTTTCAGCTTAGCGAGCGTGGATTTAGCTTAGCAAGCAAAAATCGCTTCCGTATCGCGCGTAGCGGTTCTGTTTAGCGAGCACTGCTCGCGGCTTCCGTATCTCAATATAGTAATCCAAATTCTTTCGCTTATGCCTTTCAGAAAGCTCTCCCGAATCCATCCCGATTATTATCTTCGCGCAAGCTGGCATGATTATACCTCGCGGTGCTATTATATGATCACTTTCAATAAATCGGAAGAAGCTCCCATCTTCTCTGAAATCACCGGAAGTATCGTTAATAACAATGTCTCGGTCTTCAATAATCTCAATGCCATCGGGGAATTGATTCGCCGGGCAATTCTGGATCTCCCTATTAGTTTCCCTCATGTAGAGATTTGCAATTACTGCGTTATGCCCGATCATGTGCACCTGGTTATGTTTGTGCGCGAGAAGACAGATATTCATCTTGGTAGGATTGTGAGAAAGCTTAAATCTGATTCCACAGGTGCTTACAAAAAGCAATATCCTGATTCACAAATCGCATTGAATAATCTTAGCTTATTCCACAAAGGATTCAATGATAAAATTGTGATGAAAACCGGTCAGTTAGCAACTTTCAAAAGATATGTCAAAGACAATCCAAGAAGATTCTTGCTAAAATCGCGGTATAATGAATTTTTCACAAGGAGCGGGCGGATAAAGATAGCAGGTAAGGAATTCAGCATATTCGGTAATTTCCTTTTATTGCGTCATCCCGTAAGGGAATGCGTGAGGGTTAGCTCCAAATTTTCTCAAGAGGAAATGCAAAGCCGCCAAAGATCATGGGAAGAGGCAATCCGCGGATGCGGGGTGCTTGTATCTCCATTCATCAGCAAGGAGGAGAAAAAGATTCGCGATAATGGGATTGAGAAAGGCGCATCCATTATTCGCATTGTTGAGAATGGCTTTCCAGAAAGGTATAAGCCGGAAGGAAAAGAATTTGAACTATGCTTAGAGGGCAGACTTCTTTTGATAGCGCCTGCGGAATATAACACCCGCAAAGAATCTTTGCGGAGAGAAGTCTGCCTCGAAATGAATTCCTTGGCAGAATTTATTGCCACCAAAGAGGGAGCCATGAGCTTGCTGAGCAAGCTCGCCTAATTAAAAGCAGCCTCTCAGCGGTTCTGTTTAGCGAGCACTGCTCGCGGCTAATAGATTCAAGAACATCTGAAGATTGATTATGCCTGAATAAGCAAAACCTCTTTCAAATATTAAAAAGTCATTGCCATATTTGGCAGTATTTATCATATTTTATAATTTTACATCCTCTTTCCTCGAATCATCTAATCAAGAATGGATTTTTGAAAAAATTACCCGAATAATGACACCCCAGTTATCTGAAAGAGGAATTGAAATGCCGGCATCGCCGATCAGACGTCTGGTGCCGCTTGCAAATGATGCCGCCAAACGTGGCATTAAGGTTTTCAAGCTCAATATCGGTCAGCCGGATATTCCAACTCCGCCACAAGCGATTGAGGTGTTACGTCATATCGACCGTGATGTGCTGGAGTATAGCCCATCGGAAGGTCTTCTTTCACTGCGTGTCAAACTTTCGGAATATTATAAAAGATTCAATATAGATGTTTCTTCAGATGAGATCATCGTGACATCAGGAGGGTCGGAAGCTGTGCTCTTTGCATTCATGGCAGCCCTAAATCCCGGCGATGAAATCATCGTCCCCGAACCGGCATATGCCAACTACATGGCTTTCGCCATCCTCGCGGGCGCGAAGATTGTGTCAATCCCCTCCTCTATCGAAACTGGATTTTCACTTCCACCCGTAGAAGAATTCGAAAAATTAGTAACACCCAAAACAAAAGGTATTCTCATATGCAACCCAAATAACCCTACCGGTTATCTTTACACCATGAAAGAGATGCTGCAAATCCGGGATATGGTTGCAAAATATAATCTTTTCCTATTTTCCGATGAGGTATACCGCGAATTCTGCTATACAGGAGCTCCATATATTTCGGCGCTTCATCTCCCGGGAATTGAGAATCAGGTGATACTGATTGATTCTGTTTCCAAAAGATATAATGAATGCGGCATCAGGATCGGCGCTCTCATAACAAAAAACAAAGAGTTTCATGACAATGTGATGAAATTCTGTCAGGCGCGGCTTAGTCCCCCATTACTCGGGCAACTCGTGGCGGAAGCCTCCGTTGATACTCCCAAAGAATACATGCTCGACACATACAACGAGTATCTTCTGCGCCGCAACCTACTCGTTGACGGCATCAACCGCATCCCGGGGTGCTACTCCCCGATCCCTATGGGAGCTTTTTATACCGTTGCAAAGCTACCCATCGACGATAGCGACCGTTTCTGCGAATGGTGTTTAAAGGAATTCTCTTACGAAGGTGAGACAGTATTCCTGGCTCCCGCCTCAGGTTTTTATACAACTCCCGGCAAGGGAAAAAACGAAGTCCGTATAGCTTACGTACACAGCCGCGAAGAACTTTCGCGCGCTCTCTTCATTCTCGAAAAAGCCCTCGAAGCGTATCCAGGACGTGTTGTAAACGAATAGTCTCAAATCGGAGCGACTGTTGCTTGCAACTGTCGCATAACCAACATATAAAACACCTAAGACACATGCTGCAGTTGCGAGCAACAGCAGCTACAGTTTGACGCAGCTGTCTCACTTGGAGAACCTGCAGCTATATTCATGTCTTATCACCTATTACTTTTCACTTCTTACTTTTTACTTCTTACTTCTTACTTATTACTCTAACCGTTCTCTAACTCAAATTCAGTTATGAAAATATTGGTTACGGGCGCTGCCGGTTTTATCGGTTGCGCTCTCTGTCGTCGTCTT
>DAWBVG010000583.1:0-2618 GCA_052279865.1 Muribaculaceae bacterium | reverse complement strand
CCTTTGGGCACAAAGCATCCCACCAGATCAACAGCACTCTCAACCAGACCACCGCCATTGCCGCGCAGATCTATCACCACCCCTTGAAGACCTTTGTCTTCTTTGAAACGTTCGAGCACCTTGCGTACTTCGCCCGGAGTCTTATCGATAAAGCTTGTGAGACGAAGATAACCGATGTTATTGATGATTGTGTCAAAACTCATGCTCGGCTCCTGCACCTTTGCGCGCATTATCTCCATAGTGAGGATGGAATCAGCCACATACGGACGCTTCACGGTGACTTTCACCGGGGTGCCGGGAACTCCTTTGAGCAATTTGGTGACAAACTCGCTCCCTTTGTCTGCCACGTCGGTAGTGTCAACCTTTATTATATGGTCGCCGGGGCGTAAGCCTCCTTTGGCTGCCGGGCTTCCCTGCATCGGTTGGGAAATGTAAGATCCCCCGTTGCGCTGCATGATATAGCTGCCGATACCTCCATATTCTCCGGTGGTCATCTTCTGCAACTTCTCCTGGTCGTCAGCACTGTAATATTCAGTATAGGGGTCTGTTGAGGCAAGAAAAGCCTCTATCGCCGCCTTGAAACTCTCGTCAGTGTTGATGGTGTCTACATAATGCAGCTCCACCTGTTTCACGATCGAGTTGAAATTATTCAGATTGCGCGCCAGCGATGCGTCATGGCTCTTCTGGGCTGACAATGTAAGCCCGGCTGCGGCGAGAAGCGCCGCAGCTGGCAATATCCGGAGAAGTCTTCTTTGTTTCATTCTTTATATCGATAAAGCACCCCTTTTATGCCTTTGGAGTGTCGGGATGGGGATAATCTACAGTGAAATGGAGTCCGCGGCTCTCTTTCCGCTCCATCGCCTGACGCATAATGAGATACGCCACATTGATGATATTGCGGAGCTCACAGAGTTGACGGGAGGGCTTGCTGCATTTGAAAAGAGCTTCAGTCTCCTGATAGAGGATATCAAGACGGTTCCACGCCCGTTTCAGTCGCAGATCACTCCTCACAATTCCAACGTAATACCCCATTATCTGGTTCACCTCTTTCTCCGACTGAGTGATGAGTACCATCTCTTCGGGATGAACCGTACCTTCATCGTTCCATTCCGGCACGTCGTCGCGCCAGTCGTATTCACCTATATGCTCCATGGCGTGGCGTGCGGCAGCATCTGCATATACCACTGCCTCTATCAGCGAATTGGAGGCAAGCCGGTTACCTCCGTGGAGACCGGTGCATGAGCATTCTCCGACAGCATAAAGTCGGTTGATGGAACTCTCGCCATCAAGGTTCACTTTAATGCCGCCACAGAGATAATGAGCGGCAGGAGCAACGGGTATCATGTCTTTGGTAATGTCGATACCCAAAGAGAGACATTTCTCATATATATTAGGGAAATGACGTTTGGTTTCCTCGGGATCCTTATGAGTCACATCCAGGAAGACATGGTCAGTTCCATGGAGTTTCATTTCCGAGTCAATGGCACGGGCAACAATGTCGCGGGGTGCGAGCGACAAACGCGGGTCATACTTATGCATGAACTCCTCGCCGTCAAGATTGCGGAGCACAGCGCCATATCCGCGCATAGCTTCAGTGATAAGGAAGCTGGGACGATCGCCGGGATGATAAAGAGCCGTCGGATGGAACTGGATGAACTCCATGTCGCTCACTGTGCCTTTGGCGCGATAAACCATCGCGATTCCGTCTCCCGTTGCGATGAGAGGATTTGTAGTGGTGGTATATACCGAACCCACACCACCGGTAGCCATCACCGTTACCTTTGCAAGGAAAGTGTCTACCTCACCTGTCTCCTGATTGAGCACATACGCTCCATAGCAGGTAATGTCGGGAGTGCGGCGCGTCACTATCTTTCCCAAATGATGCTGCGTGATGATCTCAACTGCGAATCTGTCGGTGAAGACATCGATGTTCGGGTCTTTCCTCACAGTCTCCACAAGACTCATCTGAATCTCGGCACCCGTATTGTCGGCATGATGAAGGATGCGGAATTCCGAGTGACCGCCCTCTCGGTGAAGGTCAAAATCTCCGTTTTCTTTTTTGTCGAAATCAACGCCCCAGCCAATCAGCTCCCGGATCTGTGAAGGTGCGTTCTTCACCACCTTCTCCACAGCTGCAGGATCACTGAGCCAGTCGCCTGCCACCATTGTGTCATGGATATGTTTCTCGAAATTATCGACCTCGAGATTGGTCACGGAGGCAACCCCGCCCTGAGCGAAGAATGTGTTTGCCTCATCGGGAGATGTCTTGCAGATCATCGCCACCTTGGCTCCTGCACGGGATGCCTTGAGCGCAAAACTCATACCCGCGATGCCGGAACCGATCACTAAGCAATCATATTTATATACCATCTCTGAATGATATTAGATATAGCACCTCTAAATGATGTCAGATATATAGCATCCAAATGATGTTAGATATTTAGCACCCGAATGATGTTAGATATTTAGCATCTGAACGATTTAACCTACAAATTTAGCAATTCTTTTTCAAATTTCTCCCATCACTCACCAGATTTCGAATTTCCATCGTTTTTCCATCGAATTTCCATAAGATTTCTCCTGTTTTTATCCCCTTCCCCATCCTCATCTCGCCCCAT
>DAWBVG010000582.1:0-2778 GCA_052279865.1 Muribaculaceae bacterium | reverse complement strand
TCGTGTCACCGTCGGAACGATGCTGGAAATTGACATTACCACCTATCTCAAGCCATTTTGTAACCTTTCCGCTCATACGCATTGATGCGCGAAGAGTATTATAGTCATTTCCTCTTACCACACCCTGGTTCTTCATGTAGCCGACACTCATGTAGTAATTCATCTTGTCGGTGCCGCCGGAGAGTGACACGTTGTAATCCTGGTTGAAACCGGTGCGGAATGCCTGGTTATACCAATCATAGGTTCTGCCGTTGATGAAGTTGTCGAGCACACGCGACTCATCATTGAGTCCTATACGACGACCAAATACACTTCTCAACACCTCATCATTCTGGTTGGTGCTTTGTCCAAGCCATTCGTCAAGCGTTATTCCGTATTGATCCAGAAGAGCATCGGTGGGATAATCGTAATAACCGGGATTTGTCTGTCCTTTCTGATAGGGAGCATAATTGCCGTCTTCGTCAAATCCCCATGTATCGCGCTTGTACCAGTCCGAACGGAATTTGATGTAACCATCCGCGTCATACCATTTTCTATAGGCAGATTTAGTCACGAATCCCCAGTTGGCGCTCAGCGATACCGAAGGCTGTCCGTTATTGCTACCCTTTTTGGTGGTGACGATGATAACACCGTTAGCCGCTTTCGCACCATAAATTGCTGCGGAAGAGGCGTCCTTAAGTATGTCGATCTGCTTAATATCATCAGGATTGATCTCTGAGAGCTCTCCATAGAACTGCATCCCGTCAAGGATAATCAGAGGACTGTTGTGGCTGGCATCCGTATAGACAGAGTTCTGACCACGAAGCTGCATTGAGCCGCCGCCTTTGGCTGAAGTATCATAACCGATCTGAAGTCCGGCTGTGCCGCGAAGAAGATCCTGCACTGTCTGTGGATTGGAGTCGGCGATCTTATTAGGATCGATCTGAGTGATGGCTCCTGTGAGGTCTTTCTTCTTCATGGTGCCGTAACCTACCACCACAACATCCTCAAGCATCTCGGCATTAAGGCTCAGTTCTATCCTGAGCTCGCCTGTGGATGCGGTGACTTTTACTTTCTTGGGCGAATAGCCCACATAAGAAACGAGAAGGGTCTGACCGTCGGCAACTCGGATAGCAAAGTTGCCATCGATATCTGTGCTGACACCGGTTGATGTCCCCTCCACCTGCACGGTGGCGCCGATCAGAGGCTCACCGTCCGTGTCCGTGACCACACCTTTCACAGTGCGGGTCGCGGGCGCTGCGTTGGCGCCAAGTGTTAAAACCTGCGCCACAAGCAGAATGATAAAGAAAATTGATTTTTTCATTTAAACTAAGGTTAGTTATTTTGATTTATCTGAGGTTAACTTTTTTTCTAAGAAATGCGGTTAACTGAGTTTTTCTTTATAAAGAGTATGCATGTCTCCATCCATACTCTTGCGGCTCTTCCCCTTCCATATAGTTATCATCATCTTTCCTTAACCATGAGTTTTTCAATGGTGCATTACAATGGAGCGAAATGCCGTCTGACTTATTCAATCTTTTCCTACCTATAATTTTTACCTATCTCCGTATGAGAAATAATTCATTTACAAACCTACGATGCAGAAAACTTATATTCGGTTGCAAAATTATCATTCATGCCGTCACATTGAAACAGCTAAATAATTCTAAAATGAGCGGCAAACAGTTCATATGAACTATTCACACGTTTTCAAATGCAATTCCGGTCTATTTGCCACTCATTGCGCAACCAATGGGGAATAATTCCAAATTTAGCGTTCAAAATGTTCATCCCAACATAAATGAACATTTCACCACTCACTCCCTCTGAATCCATAACGTAATTTTGCCACGAGACAAAAGAAACATGACCTTTTTTTCGGAAAGGTTGGAAACGTTAACCAATAATTAACCAAAAATCACATTATGAAAATTTCTACTATTCTCGCCGGAGCTGCAATCCTTGCACTCGGCATGTCAGCTCAAGCTGCAGAAGAAAATCTTATGAGAGGCGCTACTGAAGGTGCCACAGGTAATGTAGCAGGTCCGGATGCCCCCCTTGTGCAAGATGGCTGGCAACTCTGGAAATGTCCTTTTAAGGAGATAAACGGTGTCTTCACTTTTGAAGCAGATTTCGATTGGGCTACAAGCGGTCTGGAAAAAGAAAATTTCGTGCCGCAGAACATTACTGAGGATTGGCCTGCCAACGTGCGTCTTGAATCATATCCTTCAAAATGCACGATGCCCGATGGTTCACCTTACGCCGGAAATGTAGCGTTGTTCCGCTGGGACGGCGGCGGTGATCACACCCGCTGGTTCTGCTATCCAGTGGAAATCGCCACTCCGGGATATTACGATTTCGAGATGCTTGCAGGAAACTGGAATAACAATAATGACGGTGACACCAACGGCGATAACCCTTGCTATGTTAAGCAATGTGGTCTGCGCGTCACAATCTCAAAAGAGGTAGGTCCTGAATATCTTGATTATGTATACTGGGAGGATGTTACACCGGAACAGAGTGCTGAAGAAAGAGGCGTTGTGAAAGAATTCTGCGGCAAAGTATTCAAAATCGAGAATGGTGGCAGTGAAGCACCGGTGATGAATAAATGCAGCGCGACCCTTCTCGCTCCGACGGCGGGCAAATATTACATCTCTCTTCAGGGATCACACACTATCTTCGTTACATCTGAATTCTCCCTTAAATTTGCCGCTCCTTATGAAGGAGGCAGTGGCGTTGAAGAGACTTTGGCTACCGATGTTGTTAAAACAACCTATTACACCTGTCTCTTATACACAT
>DAWBVG010000581.1:0-1168 GCA_052279865.1 Muribaculaceae bacterium | reverse complement strand
TTATTAACCATTAATTATTAATTATTACGTTGATCTACATCGCAAACGCATTAAACCCGCCGTCTACGATTGCCACAGTGCCGGTCACAAATGATGATGCATCAGATATGAGATACTGTATTGTGCCGCAAAGCTCCTCAGCACGACCAAATCTCTTGAAAGGAGTCTGACGGATCACATCTTGTCCGCGCTCCGTGTAACTTCCGTCTGGATTTGTGAGAAGACTGCGGTTCTGGTTGGTCAGAAAGAATCCGGGAGCGATGGCATTGACGCGGATTTCCGGAGTGAACTTGGTGGCAACTTCGTTTGCCATAAACGCGGTGAAATTGCTAATGCCCGCTTTGGCTGCAGCATATCCCATCACACGAGTCAAAGGACGAAATGCCGCCATGGAAGAAAAATTCACGATTGTTCCCTTCCCTGCCTCGACCATTGGGCGAAGAAATACCTGAGTAGGAATCACCGTACCCGTAAGATTGACATTGAGCACACGCTCAAACTCCTCAACCTTCACATCGAAGAATGTGCCCGAAGGGGGGATAGTTGCACCCGGCATGTTGCCGCCCGCTGCATTCAGCAACGAATCAACCTTACCATATGCCGCAAGAATGTCAGCACAATTTTGCTCAACCACCTCTTTATTCATGACATCGGTCACAAGAAACATAGCTTCTCCGCCGTTCTCCTTTATCTCTTTCACAATGGCATCACCCTCCTCTTTGCGGCGACCTAATATCACTACCTTCGCCCCTTCCGATGCGAGATACTTACCTATGCAGCTTCCTAATACACCGGTCCCCCCGGTGATCACCACCACCTTATCCTTAACTGAAAATATATTGCTCATATTCGAATTCTTTTAATTCAACCTTTATACAGCGTCATGCCCCGTGCCATCCATCCCATTCAGCCCCATTCAGCCCCATTCATCCCTATTCAGCCCCATTCATCCCCATTTAAGCGTCCTATTTAAGCGCCGCCATCACTCCCGAAATCATCCCGAGCGCCAGCATTCTTCCATGGAAAGAATACCCTGCATTATATCCCATCTTATCGTCGCCAAGCATCAGCGGCGCATGATCCACACGCATTGCCACTCCCGGTCGTTCCTTTTCAAATATTCTCACAACCTCGATAAGTCTTGGATCAAGATGTGTAGATTCCTTAA
>DAWBVG010000580.1:0-2167 GCA_052279865.1 Muribaculaceae bacterium | reverse complement strand
GTCACACTTTTGATATATTCAAACACCTCTTCTTCATTGGCAGCTGCGAGTGATTCCGGATCAGGGAAACGCTCGAAAAGAGCCGGCGTCACCATATTGATTCTCTTGTCGGTGCATTGAGCCGAAAGTATAACTGCCAATAAAAGATGAAACGGAGTGTCATAATGCAACTCCGTTTTAGGTTCGGGCATAATCTCCTTGAAAATAGAGATTATGCCTTCATATCTTTGTTTAATTGTCATCTCGCAGATTCAAATTCACGAAGGAAGCGCACATCATTTTCACTGAACATGCGAAGATCCTTCACTTTGTATTTAAGGTTTGTGATACGTTCGATACCCATGCCGAATGCATAACCGGAATATACTTTCGAGTCTATTCCACAAGCTTCGAGCACATTGGGATCGACCATGCCGCAACCCAAGATTTCCACCCAGCCGGTGCCTTTACAGAATGCGCACCCTTTTCCTCCGCATATATCACAGGAAATATCCATCTCCGCTGATGGTTCGGTGAAGGGGAAGTATGAGGGACGGAGACGGATCTTGGTCTCCGGTCCGAACATCTGTCGAGCAAACCCAAGAAGCACTTGCTTGAGATCGGCAAATGAAACGTTCTTATCAATATAGAGACCTTCTACCTGATGGAAGAAACAATGGGCACGCGCAGAGATAGCTTCATTGCGATATACACGACCCGGGCAAACGATACGAATCGGCGGCTGCGTCTTCTCCATAACGCGTGTCTGCACAGATGACGTGTGCGTGCGAAGAAGGATATCCATCGGATTGCGGGAAATAAAGAATGTGTCTTGCATGTCTCGGGCAGGATGATCCGGAGGGAAATTGAGCGATTCGAAAACATGCCAGTCATCTTCAATCTCAGGTCCTTCCGCAATAGTGAAACCCATACCTGCAAAAATGCGGAGCATCTCGTTTTTCACAATCGACAACGGATGACGGGTGCCAAGTTCATACGGGGTTGCCGTGCGTGTTAGATCAAAAGATTCTGCATCTGCATCACCTGCTGTAGCAAAATTGTCTTTGAGAGAAGCAATTTTCTCTGTTGCAAAATTTTTAAGCTCGTTGATTTTCTGACCGAGCTCTCGCTTCATTTCTGCGGGAACAGTGCGAAAATCAACCATCAGCTGCGAGATGCTACCTTTTTTGCTCAAATATTTGATACGCAGCTCTTCGACTTCCTGAAGATTGGAAGCGACAGCTGCGCTGATTTCTTCTTTTAATGCGTTAATCTTTTCAAGCATATTGTTCAGCTTAATTAATTTAACCGCAAATTTACAAAATTTTATCGGATTTTCGAATATTCAATCGTTTTGTTGTTATATTTGTATAAAGAAATTTAAGAAACAGTTTATGGAAAAAGAAAAAACATGCGCTACCGGTTCGGCTTGTCCGATTGTTTCCAAAGTATTACCTGCTCTATTGATTGCAGTTGGTATAACGTTGCTCGGCATTTTTATCCGCAACGGACTTGGAGGAATATCTTCCAACCAAAGAGTTGTAACCGTCAGAGGTCTCTGTGAACGAGAATTTGAAGCGAACAAAGTGACGTGGCCTATTGTATCCAAAGCCATGGGCAATGACCTGACAGTGCTTTACAGTCAGATAGAAAACACTAACAATGCCATAACATCTTTCCTGAAATCCAATGGCATTCCGGAAACAGAATATTCAGTCAACGCCCCTCAGGTAAATGACCTTCAGGCTGACAGATATGGAAACCAGACTGTCCCCTATCGCTATATCGTCACCACTGTTGTCGTCGTAACCTCCTCGCAGGTGAAAAAGATCAACGAATTGATGGAGAAACAGACGCAGCTTATGCAACAAGGAATTGCCGTCGTTGCCGGTGATTACAACTATCAGACCCTTTATGAATTCACCGATCTCAACAAAGTGAAACCGGAGATGATAGCGGAAGCCACTAAAAACGCACGCGAGGCTGCCAACAAATTTGCAGAAGATTCTGAAAGCCGACTTGGCAAGATAAAGACAGCCTCCCAAGGTCAGTTCTCCATAGAAGACCGCGACCAGTACACCCCCTATATCAAGCGTGTCCGCGTAGTCTCCACCATCCAATACTACCTCAAAGACTGATAAGCTAATTTTTAAACATTATAAAAAGATAAAGGTCCGGAATATTCCGG
>DAWBVG010000579.1:0-3995 GCA_052279865.1 Muribaculaceae bacterium | reverse complement strand
ATCGATTGATGCGCAGTCAAAATCACCTGTCATATAAAATCTATCCGTCCATTTTGAGGCAGGATTGTCGGGATGGTTGATTCTCCATTTTACCAACGCTTTGTTGCATGCTTCATTAAGTTCTTTCCAACGCCCGATATGCACATTTTCCACGATGTCGCAACGTAAGCCATCAATGCCGAATTCCTCAACCCATGAGCTTATCCAGGATATTATATATTGCATAGGAGAGAATTGGCGGTCTTTTCTCAATTTCTTGGCAGAGGGATTTACCCACGGATCATTACTGCTTCCTTCTCTTTTCCATTTGAGTTTAAGGAAATCAGGAATAGAGACAACCGCATTGCTTTCATCCTTGAAATCAGGCAGACCATACAGTGTTGCTTCAAGAGGATTGTTTTCATCCCACTTTTCATCGGGCATTCTTATCCATCCCCGATCATACCATCCTTTCCAATTAAGTCGGTTGGCAAAGAAATCATCATAACTCCAGTCTCTGCGATGTTTTGCAGCCTCTTTCTCTGTCAAACCGGTCTCTGCAAATCCATATTGTACGGCATCAAGCAATGTAGGATATCCCGGGTCATTGAGGTTTGCACCCAGCATCACCCGGATGTTTTGTGAATGCAACGTATCGATTAATTCACGAAATTCTTCCACAGTGCCATAATTTTTGTCTATCTGCGTATAGTCGAGTGGATAATATCCGTGATAGCCGTAGTGAGGAAAATCGTTGACAGATCCTGAACCTGACATCCAGCCGTGAATCTGTTCGTAGACATCTGTCATCCAAACGACATCCACTCCCAGTTTTGTGAAGTATCCCTCTTTGGCTTTCTGCAACATACCTTTGAAATCTCCGCCGTGAAAGGTTGCAGCATTCAACCGTTCGCTACCATAATCAACAATGCGACCATAGTTGATATCATTGGAAGGATCACCATTACTGAAACGATCGGTTATTACAAAATATACGGTTGCGCCATTCCAGTTGAATGGAGTTTGTCCTCTTAGATTAAAGGAGGTAAGAGTGCATAAAATTAATGCACTGCATAGAGCTGTAGTTTTCATTGCATTATTTTTTTTCGACAAAATTAATGCCGACGAAAAATATTCGCAATACTGAAAAATAACCATTAAAAGAGTTTCATGAGAGTGGCGGCGGTAACAGCTTCGACACTGTTGCCGACGCTGAGTTTTTCGATGATATTCTGACGATGCCGGTTTACAGTATGGATGCTTATCTGCAATTGATCGGCAATCAGTTTGCTTGGTTTCCCCTCTCGAATCAATAGCAGAATCTCCTTTTCCCGTTGTGTAAGTATATTTCTGCGTTTATTGTCGAAAGAAAGTTTGTTGATCTCACCGTTGCAGGTATTTACAATGGCGGCATTGATGCTTCCGTCGCTGGTTTGCTCGGGCGACAGATCATAACGACATAATATAAGCCACATGTATCCCCCCGGCGAGAGCTCAATTATCTGGGTACTATTGTCTACGAATCTATAAATTCCGTTGTGATCTTTAATGCGTATTCTACACGTCGCCTTATACCGCTTTTTTTCTTTTGGAGATATTGTATTGATTCTTTTGAAGAATTCGTATTCAAGCATCCTCTTTTCCACGATATCTTCAGGATGAAACCTGCCATATATTTCATCCTCATCACTGGAGTTGAATTCCTGCGGAGTGCCTGTTTGACAGGAAAGTCCCATAAGAGAGCCGAATCTTTCGGCAAATACATAGCAACGGTCGCACGAAGCATCGGTAATTACGGCGCATCCTCCGGTGATATTGACAAGAGTTTCCGCATGTTTCTTTGCTTCAGCTATCAATCTCGGATCGAGGTCGGCTGACTGCAGATGCTGCGCTTTGTATATGCCTTCAAGTTCCTTGCGAAGAATATCCATAACATGCTATGATGCCTAAAAATAAGATCACGGTGATTAACTCTTGTGCAAATATAATAAATAATCGTGAATAATCAATAGCCCCCGGGGCATTGAGAGCATACACATGGCAGAATTTGCGATACGGATTGAACAGAACTTAGTAAAATGTAGTTGTAAAAAAGAATGGATTTGTGTATTTGCGGGTAAATTTGTAATTTTGTGGTCTGAAAAATGGCTGAAATTACGCTTTGGATCGCAAGGCTTTCAACATTAGTTTCTTAGACTTGCTCAGGCTTTTTTGCCTGTTCCACTATGGACATCAGTTCTAAAACAACACCGAAAAGATCATTAAGCGAAAGTGCTAACCCTCATAAAGGCGGAAGAGAAACTATATCTCAAAATCTTAGATTTTTCTCAAAATTACAACAAGCTAACTTTGATGATAATGAGAAAATTAATTATTTATCATTTGAGGGATATGTCGAAAGTCTTTTAAAAATAGATTCCATCACATCAGCCGACGCCTCAGCATTAAAATCATATTTAAAATATTGTAAATCAACTAAGCAAGACGTTTCCTATAAAGACAGGTTTCTTTCGTGGATTGCGATGTTGCTTCGCAATGGTTCCGGATATCACACCGTAAGAAAATATGTTTCTTGTGTTCGTGGTGCCTTCAGCAATTATATGACTTCAATTGGATCGGAAGACACGCTTGTGATTCCCGATCTGAAGAAGATTTGCGGTGATTATTACATTGAAAAAGATGAAATTGCCCGTAGAGCCTGCAACCTCAGATTATTGAAGAAAATTGTAAGACAACGCAGGTTTTATGACCGCGATGCCGAAACATGGAATATATTCCTTACACTTCTTTACAGCTGCGCTTTATCATTTACGGATGTTGTGGGATTAAGATATGATGCAATTTCTCAGGATAATTACCATCTACGGGATATTGCCGATTCTTGTCGCACATGGGCACAACGTCGTTATGTATTTCAGTTGGGGCAGGGAAAGCGCAGGGACACGCAGATTGTGCGGGAGATTGCGTCACGGATAAATGCACAGTTGCATTCCTTGGGATTTGATTTGGGTGATGAATTCGGCATAAATACTATCTGGAGTCTATGGATTGATGCTGCACTTGAAGCAGGAGTGAACCTGTTTGATATTAGATCAACTGTAGGAGTGGCGGGAGCTGACAACATGTATCTGCAGTTGGTTCCGGAAATCGTCATTACTTCAAAAAGACGTTCTGAAATTTTAAATAAGGTTGCGGAACATATAAATCCGCACTACGAGCATTGGCATGTGATGCGATTGCGTAATGCCGTTACTCCCGATGATATTCGTTACCGTGCCGTTGAACGAGTGCCGTCACTCCTTAAGCGGTTGACACTGTATTATCCCACGCGCGAGATGGTTTTCAAGGAAAACAAGAAAATCATCAAACGTGAGATGCCATATATCCCAGGACTATTGTTTTTTAAGATAGGGGAGAACAATATAGCGCCATTGTTTCGCGAAATCGGTGATCTTGCATGGTGTTATCGTGAGCGACCATCGCAAGATGCACCATATTCTGTAATTCCGCGAAGCGAGATGGAGCGCTTTCAACGCTTCGTTGGAAAATTTACTGAAGATGTTGAGATCTCGCTATCCGGTAAAGAGCCGCTGGGGATCGGCAGACGTGTAAGGATCACCGGTGGACTCATGGAAGGTTACGAAGGCGAGATCTACGATATTGAGGAATCCAAGGATTCCCCTTCAGGACGACGCATGTTCCAGCTCAACCTCTCCTCCGACCAGGCACTCCGCTGGACAGTCAGCATCGAAGACATCTACATCGAGCCGATCGACTGCTGACACCGATGAAAGTTGAGGCACATGGTTGCTTCCTAACAATTGATGAAAATTGATGCTTAAAGGTAAAAATGCACTCTCCTGAGAGCATTTATAGCCAAAAGTATTGTTTCCAAAAAGCACTTTTAGATGATTTCATAACAAACCGAGAAGGAAGTCATTTCCATCATCAATAGTGATAGATAATAGGAACTCAAATTCGAGGTCTGTATCGACTAGGGGTAAAAGCAAATATTC
>DAWBVG010000578.1:0-2960 GCA_052279865.1 Muribaculaceae bacterium | reverse complement strand
GGATGCAATCCTTGAATATCTTCAGGGTACGCTTCCCGGTCATAATACAAGAGAGCAGAATTCTGATTTGATTCGTAATATACTTAGAGAGATGGGGCAAGAAAATATAATTGTCTCTAAAAACAAATTATGGTATTTATCAAAATAGACGTGTTAAACGTGTAACGGCATCTATCATCGTGTAGATATATGTGTAGTTAACAAATTTATCGTGTAGTAGCATGTGTAGTAGCAGTTTTTGAGGACTGTTACACGTGCCTTCATCAAATAATTAAGATAACTGCGGACTAAAGGTTAATATCTGTGTTCATAATCTTTATTCTATCTAGTCTCTGCCTTTATCCATTAATCTGACCGTTTTTATCGTATCCGACCGAAATTTTGGCCGGATAAGTGTTGATTAGCCGTAATCCGACCGTTTTTTATTGTTTGGGATGTGTGGAACAATCGTTCGGGCATCAAATGTTCCTGTCTCTTGCTCTTATGCCTTTTGATAATATGATGTAAAGAGTCGGAGATGTGTAATAAGTTACAATAGGTGACGATGGGTAGAAAGGATGAGAATTATTTGCAAATGAACAATTAAAGCAGTAATTTTGTAGAATTAACCAACACTTTATTTAAATTGGATCCAGATCCTTTACCGGTCTCGCCGCTGGCGAGCCTTTTGACATTACTTACTCAAGCTGCTCTGCCGGCAATCAGTTTCCATGCGCCTCCAAGTTGGCCGGCGTGGATTTTACTCATAATCATAGCTTTTTGTTGCCTTTTGATTTCGGCTTTCGTGTCGGGAAGCGAGATTGCGTATTTCGGGCTCTCACCTCAGGAAATCGATGAACTTGAAGATTCAGAGGCGCCCAGAGACAAAAAAGCTTTCTCTTTTATCGAAGACAGTGAGCGCCTTCTCGCTACCATCCTTATTTCCAACAATCTTGTGAATATCACGATGGTCGTGCTGCTTACGTTTGCTATCTCGCAAACCGTCATATTCAACAGCGCGGTGCTCAACTTCCTGCTCCAGACTGTCTTCATGACTTTCCTTCTGTTGCTTTTCGGAGAGATATTTCCGAAACTTGTGGCTCGCGGAAGAACGATGTGGTGGGTGCGTACTGCCGCTCCGGGCATCGGAATTCTCTACACTCTTTTCGGTCCGCTCGCAAAGATAATGGCTCGCTCCACAACTATTGTCGGAAAGATCGTAACAAAGAAGCAGCAGAATATTTCCACCGATGAGCTGGAAAAGGCTCTCGAAATTTCCGATGTTTCCGACGGCAAGGAGAAAGAGATGCTTGAGGGTATCCTTTCGTTTGGTGAGATAGAGGCTCATGAAATCATGATATCCCGCGTGGATGTCACCGCCATTGAGTATCATGACACCTGGGAGGAGGCGATGAAGGTGATTCTTGAATCGGGTTATTCGAGGATACCTGTCTATGACACTTCGCAGGATACAATCATAGGTATCTTATACAGCAAGGACCTCCTTCCACATATCGACCGTAAAGATCCCGACTTCCGTTGGCAGGACTTGTTGCGGGAACCTTATTTTGTACCTGAGTCAAGGATGATCGATGACCTTCTTGAAGATTTCCGTAAGCGTAAGATCCACATCGCTATCGTTATCGATGAATACGGAGGCACACAAGGTATCGTAACGCTTGAGGATATTATCGAACAGATTGTAGGCGATATCGATGATGAATATGACGACGTGACTTCCATGTATAAGAAGATTGGTCCGGATTCATATATCTTCGATGCCAAGATACCGCTTACCGACTTCTGTCGCGTTACCGATATTCCCGAAGAGGAACTTGGTGACATCGGGGATGCAGAGACTCTTGCCGGTCTCCTTCTTGAAATAAAGGGAGATTTCCCGACCACGAAGGAGACGATCGTAAGGGGGGATATGCACTTCCATGTCATGAAAATGGAACGTCACCGCATCGTGAAAGTAAGTATGAGGATTGTTAAAAATAGGTCTTAGGCTTTAGGTGTTAGGCTTTAGGTCTATAATCTACAGCCTAAAACTACAGCCTAAAACTACAGCCGCACGTCTAACATCTAATGCCTAAAGCCTAAAACCTAAACCCTAAACCCTAAACTAAAAATTATGGAAACAGAATTTATATACTGGCGTCATCATACGTTGCCCGGAATAAAAGTAGAAGAAGTTTGTGGCGGAGAAGACCGCTCGCTTAAATTGTGGATAGAAATGGCGTATCAGGTCTATTCCGAGAATGGCAAGGAAGGATATCGGGAGATAGGTCATTTCCGCAATGGCGCGCCATTCCTTGTAGGAGAGACGGGGCGAATTTCGATCACCCACACCGGACGGTTCATGGCTGTGGCTACTTTACCCGATACGCCTGAAGTGGATCTGTCAGTTTTCTCTGAGCGGGCTGCCCTGGGCATTGATGCCGAGCGCGCTGATCGCGAGCAGACTCTGCGTGTGCGGGAAAAGTTCCTTTCTAACCAAGAGCTGCAGATGGTTGATAAGGATGATGTGAAAATGAATGTGCTGGCTTGGACGGCAAAAGAGGCGCTTTATAAGGCTGCCATGCAGGAAGGTCTCGATTTCAAAAATGATATCCGCATTCTATCCTTGCCCAAGATCGGACCGGCAGTGCCTGTTTACGATAAGAATGAATTTGACCCGATAAGAACCGGCGAAGCTGTCGTGAAGATAGAAGATAAGGAATATCCCTTCGTGCTCTATACATACGAATCCGAGGGGAATATCGTTACTCTCGCTTATTCCCCCCGGTGCGCAAAATTCGGTTGATGCCGAATCTCTGTAAATCGGTCAAGTTAGTGGCGTTTCAAGCAAAAATGCTGCGAAACTGAAGTAGCAGGATGATTAGCCCTGCGGCATAGATGGCATAAACTCCGGAAATGCGATAAAGAATCGATGTCAAATTACTTATCATAATGTAATGGTTTTATGGGATACGTTTATT
>DAWBVG010000577.1:0-1326 GCA_052279865.1 Muribaculaceae bacterium | reverse complement strand
CTCCTTCATTACGCGGCAAAAACATCTCAAAAATAACTACGTTTTATATGTGCATTAATTTTTCTTACTTACTTATTTCTCTTTTTATATGCAAATATAAACATATTCTAAAATTAATTGCTAATTTTGTCTTAAATAATATTCGAATCATGAAAAGTATATGCAATTTGATTGGAACAGCGGCATGTTTATTACTTAGTGCAAGTCCCGCCATGGCATTAAATGGTGCTTGGCGCGGCAGACTTGCCATCGGACAAATGGAATTGCCTCTCGTTTTCAATTTTTCAGAAAACAATGAGGGTAAAACAGAATGCACACTCGATTCTCCATCACAAGGTGTCAAAGGTTTACCGACAACCGTTACATTATGCTCAACCGACTCCATTGCACTCGAATGCAAATCAATTGGTGCTTCTTTCAATGGTAAAATCCAAAACGACGAAATCACAGGGAAGTTTTACCAACGCGGATTCTCATTTCCAATGACATTGCATCAAGACGCACCTCTTGAGGAACGTCGCCCTCAAACACCCAAACCACCCTATCCCTATACAACTATCGACACAGTATTCACCGCGCCGGATGGTGCCATATTAAGTGCGACTCTAACCCTCCCTGCAAATGTAAAAAACAAGAAAACTCCGGCAGTGATCATGGTCACAGGTAGTGGTCCGCAAAACCGCGATGAGGAATTGTTCGAACACAAACCTTTTGCTGTCATAGCTGATTATCTTGCCCGCAACGGGGTTGCTTCTCTTCGCTATGATGACAGAGGCATAGGAAAGTCTACCGGAAATTTCTATGAAGCAACTACATATGATTTCATGAATGACGCAAAAAGTGGTATTGAATTTCTTCGCAAATATAAAGGTATCGGAAAAGTTGGAGTTCTTGGTCATTCCGAAGGAGGCACAATTGCCTTTCTTCTCGCAGGAGAAAGACAACCAGATTTCATTATTTCTCTCGCGGGAGTTGCAGAAACCGGCAAGGAAGCCCTCATGAAACAAAACATAAGACTTCTTGAAAAATCCGGTATTAAAGGTAAAGAGAAAGATAATTCAATTGCATTGATAAGCAAATTGTTTGACACAATGTCAACGCAAAGGATCAACGGCAACGTGACATCAATCAATCCGGATTCACTTGCACGCGCAAACAATCTTGATGTTCCGGCATCAATAATGAACTCCCTTCAAGCCACACAAAAAATCCGCACCCCATGGTTCGATTTGTTGCTGGCTATTGATCCTGGGGAAAGTCTTTCTAAAACAAAATGTCCGGTTCTTGCGATTAACGGAGATAAAGACACTCAGGTTGAGGCTGAGT
>DAWBVG010000576.1:0-4591 GCA_052279865.1 Muribaculaceae bacterium | reverse complement strand
CGGAGGAGGTTGACTGCATCACCGACGTGATCGACGGGAGATGGAATAGAGTTAAAATGTTTATGGAATAATTAAAGAATTTCAAAAGTCATGGCTAAATACACACCAAATTTCAAGAATACGGAACCGACTCAGTTCGTTCTTGATGAATACACCTGCGGTTTCGCGCAGTGTGTCGACAATAACTGGAATTATGCCATCTATGCCCAGAATCCGGATGTGAGCATCTTCCAGAATGAATATAATGCCGGATATGTGCAGGGAAAGGTTCAGACTGGGAAGACGATACTTGCCACAAGAAACAATTCCTGGTTTAATTTCCTTGTGGGATCTACTCCTCAGGATGCCATATCCATAGAAATCAAACCTGAATACTTGCAGGCTGCCGGAGAGACTGTGGCACAGAATTATAATTATCTGTGTGATATTGCGGAGAGGGAGAAGGATGATCCCAAGATGCAGAAAATATTACGTCTGATGTTCCGCCAGCTCGGAATCTATGAAGGGGCTGTGGGTGCCGAGCCTCGCAAGACTGTTTCGCAAGAAGATTTGCGTCTGTCTTCGTTCCCGGCAGAGCAGAGCGTTCTTGGGGCATATGACACACCTCTTACTTTCCTTGACGTGATTTTTATCAATACGCAATATGACCTTTTCGATTGCATCGGCGATAAGATAGGGTTGGTAATGGGCTATGGAACAGCTAAGAAGCGTCCGGAAACCAAACGCTATTCCTGCACTTCCTTTACGAAAATAATGCCTGATCATAATGTGTTCTGGACTCACAACTCTTGGTGTTGCTTCTGGGCGCAATCTTGTGCGGTGACTTACTGCATCGGGTCTGATTTTGTAACGCAGAATGCAAACTGTCCCGGGCAGTTCGGTTCGAATACGGATTTCGGTTTCAACGGTAATGGCATAGGATTCAATGAGACAACTCACGTTGACCTTTACAATGAGCCGAAAGTAAACGGTATCTGGCTTGCCTACCGGTCGGCTGCGGCAGAACAGTTTGCAAGAAACATAGATGAATTCTATGATTTCTGTTCGATGGACAATACAGGTACATACCTGAATGGTTATCATATCATCGATTCCAATACAGGAGAGATCGGATTGCTGGATATGAGCTATAATCGTTTTGTACTTTTCAAATCTGACGGCAAGAATATTACGATGAAGGATTCAACAGGATACGTGCCGACACATCTCGATTATGACCATCATCTTATCACTCCTACACATATATTCGGAGTGAACCAACCGGTATCATGGTGGGTTGGATATGAGCTCGAGAGCATGAACCTGCGCCCGATGCGCAGAAATCAGCTTTGGGATCGTATCGACACTGTAACGGATATGGAATCAGCGAAAGATCTGGTGACCTACACGGAAGATCGGGAACCTCTGTCGGTATATGGAAGATGGGATCTCGGTTATGGCACCACAGAAATGCCTCGTGTTCGTCCTGACGGATCAGTGGATGCAAAGGCTTTCTCCGCAGAAATGATCAAAGAGGTGCTTGCTTCTCTTTCAAGGAAGCCTTCGTTGAACGGGGACAAACGCTCTTTCTGGATGAAGTTCGGAACGGCTCATGTTCGTCATCTGCCGTTTATCTGGAGTGAATCGCAATTCGCTTCGTTTAAGGGGAAAGAGGAGGAGGATTGTGTGCCTGACGCTCTCGACGGTAAATGGAATCGTGTTAAAATGTTTATGGAATAATTGGCTCTCTCAAGCTTATCGCCAATGGCGGATACGGCGGATGCATCTTTATGATACGTCCGCCGTATTAGCAATCATAGGTTTTCAAAAATCAAAGTGCAAGAGGTGTATAGGGAAGATTAAAGGCTTCGGCAACTGCTTTATAGGTTATTTTACCATCAACCATGTTGACGCCTTCTGCAAGACCGGGGTCTTTGCGGCATGCTTCCTTCCATCCGAGATCGGCGAGACGAAGGGCATAAGGCATTGTGGCGTTGGTAAGAGCCATGGTGGAAGTGTAGGGAACCGCTCCTGGGATATTGGCAACGGCATACTGGATAACGCCGTCAACTTCGAAAGTCGGTTCGGAGTGGGTGGTAGGATGAGTAGTCTCGAAGCATCCGCCCTGGTCAACGGCAACATCAACCATGACCGATCCTTTGCGCATCAGTTTGACCATATCGCGTGTTACAAGATGCGGAGCCTTGGCACCCGGCACGAGCACGGATCCGATTACGAGATCTGTGTCTGGGAGTTCCATCTCGATGTTATGACGCGAGGAGAAAAGTGTTTTCACATTCTTCGGCATAACTTCGGCGCAGTGGCGTAGGGTAGGTAAGGAGATGTCGGTAATGGTGACATCGGCACCAAGACCTGCAGCCATGAGGGCAGCGTTTCTGCCGACTACTCCGGCTCCAAGCACGAGCACTTTTGCCGGTTTTACTCCGGGAACACCTCCGAGCAACACGCCTCTTCCCCCTTGTGGTTTTTCAAGGAAACGGGCACCTTCCTGAATAGACATTCTACCAGCCACCTCACTCATAGGCACAAGCAGCGGAAGACGATGCTCTCGATCAGTAACTGTCTCATATGCGATACAAACGGCTCCGGATTTCATCATTGCTTCCGTGAGCTCAAGATCGCAGGCAAAATGGAAATAGGTGAATACTACCTGATCTTTACGAATAAGAGGATATTCAGGTTTGATAGGCTCTTTAACCTTGATAATCATCTCCGCTTGTGCGTACACATCTTCAATAGCGGGAAGGATTGCGGCACCTGCGGCAACGTATTCCTCGTCTGAGAATCCGCTGCCTTCTCCGGCAGTGTGCTGAACGAACACTTCGTGACCGTGTGCCACAAGTTCTTTCACTCCCGCCGGCGTGGCGCCTACTCGGTTTTCATTGTTTTTGATTTCTTTAGGGATTCCAATTTTCATGGTAGTATGGATTTAGGTTAAAGGATCATGAACCGTATGTTCATGACACAGTGAAGCCACATGTTCATGACATTATAAGATTGCTTGTTCATGACGCGGTAAATTTATAAAATCGGAATCGGATTGCAAATAAAATTTATATGTTTTGCGGCATATAAATTAATTTACCACCAGCTTCGCCAGCCGCGACGCGAGGGGCGGTCGCCACGCCGGAAGAGGGCTTTAAGTTCTTCGCGTATGCGTTCGAGCCGCAAACCGAATAAATCTTCGAGGGCATGGCTCTCGATGTAAGCTTCTGTTTCTGCGATGAACTTATCAACGCGTGTTTCATGGCTCATGATGCGTCGGCGTTCCGACAGCCAGAGGTGATAAAGTTCGAGCACATATAGCATAAGGTCGGCAGTCTTCTCTGAGTCGATGCATAGGGAATTGAAATATTTAATGCGCGTCTTGATGTCGGTAAATCCCGGACTTTTACGCGGTTTGCCATCGGAGATGAAAAAAATCTTGAATATCTTCTGCTTATACTTATCCAGCTCCTTGTCGGCATCAGGATTGATCCAGAACTCAAGATATTCCTTAGCTTCGGGACGCGCGTCATAGAGCTCGCAGATAATCTCCGCGAGTCCCTCCCTGTCGATCTCCTTAAGAGCTTTTTTTAATCCTGCCTTTGACACAATCCTAAATTTATTATTGATATTATTAGAACAACTTTATTATATAAAAATATTTTGAAAACTAATCAATAAAATTGCAACGTCTTGAACGTAAAATTCGTGACTTATATACCCAGCATTGCAGCAGGTGCAATCCCAAGGATAAGGCAGATAGCTCGGGCTATGCGCAGAGTAGGTTCTGCTCGTCCCGAGATATAGTCACTGACGCGTGAAGGACTTACACCAAGTTCTTTGGCAAGCTGTTTCTGGGTCATACCTTTTTCCTCTATTGAAAGACTTATTAGTTCTCCAATAGTAGGTTTGGCAATGGGATAATGTTTTTTTTCGTATGCTTCAACCACGTCTGAAACAATGGTAAGTTCAACAGCATTCTTATCGCCAATAGGAGTTTCATCTGTTACAAGCGGCAATAGCTCCTCAATGCGATTAAGTGAATACTCATATTGCTGTTTGGTTATTTCCATATAATTGAATTTAAATGGTTGAACAATCAATCTTATCGTACTCAGAGTGAGTTCCAACAAATCTTATAAAGATTCTTCCAATAGTGAATTTAACTACAACTACAAGTCGAATGTATTAATCTAATTTGATTTCCCAGGTTCCTTTCTTTGTCGCTCCTTTACGACAAAGAAATACGCCTTTTGATTCAAGCTGTTTGCGTTGGTTTCTTAGTGCTGATACAGTTATCTTTAGCTTGAATGCCAGATCATTGAATGTTATGTTCGGGAATAGCTTTACTATCTTTAATAGCTCTAATTGTATATCAGATAGGTTTCTTTGTCGCAGTTCTTTGTCGTAATTGTCAGTTTCTTTGTTGTTTTCTTTGTCGTGGTTATTGACTTCTTTGGCGTTGAAGAAGATTGAAGAGATGCCATCTTCTCCTTCATGACAAGGAATGCGGACGAGGAAGGAGAGACGGTCTTCGTCAGTCTCAAAAGTGGCAGCCCGTGAACCATTAAGGGCTAACTCTCGCTGAATTGTTGGTATACCGGTG
>DAWBVG010000575.1:0-2676 GCA_052279865.1 Muribaculaceae bacterium | reverse complement strand
CATTAAGCCCCATCCAGCCCTATCCAGCCCCATACTGCCCCATCTCCGCCATATCAAACACTCATATTCACCAGAAAAGAATAGAGAATCATCCCCAAGAAGAACGTAATGCCTACCCACATTTTAGCATTGCGGGCGGCATTATGTGCTTCTTTTCTATATCGCTCCCTCTCTTCCGGTGTGTAGAGATTCTTCCCTTTCTTCGACTCGCTATGGCTTGCCTGATCCCATGCTTTCCGCGATAATACGGAATAATATATCGCCACAAAGCCGGTAGGAGGAAAACAAAGGAGTGTCAAGAGAATAGACACCGTCAGAAGCGATACCGGCGGTTGATCCGGATTCTCGGGTTCATCTGTCGGCATCGGATAAGGATATCCTCCGAATCCTGCGGCTGGCGTCTCTTCGACTTTTTCCGGTTCCTTTGGGACCACAGCGACGGGATGCATCTTGTCGAAGATGCGCTGCCGATAGTAGCGACATATATCCGCTACCGCGGCAGCCTGTTCCCAGTCTTCCATTCCCTTGGTCCAGACATATGTCGAAGGTCCGACACCCGCTTCGTGAAGGGCATCGAGAGTGAACGGTCCGCGCCGCTCGCCATCGATCATCGCGAAGTAAACAGCCATCGTCAGTTAGCCAAATTCATCAGTTGACTCGTCAGATCGCTGGTAACACCGGTGACAGTGAGCACAAAACCAATCCCACCAAGCACAAGAGCGATTATCGTCATTGTGCGTGCAGAGGAATTGCTCATATTTCCATTCTCTTCGAAGCCTTCGTTGTAGAATCTATTGGCAGCATTCGCCTTTGTGATTCCAATGATACCGAAGATCATGCCGATGCATGAGAAGAGTGCACCGAAAATCGTGCCAATGATAGCCCAGGGCAACCAGTTGGTGTGTTGAATCGGCTGAGGGTCGCGCCCATATATCGAATAAGGATCCGGGTGCCGACTATAGGGAGGCTGCTGTCCCCCATAAGGAGGACGCTGACCATAAGGGTATTGACCGGCATAAGGATTCACCGGCTCTTCCGGACGCGCATAGCCTCCGAAGGCAGAATCCGCCATAAAGATATCGGCAAGCTCAGGAAGAGACTCTGCCTTCACCCAGTCGGGCAATCCCTGACGCCACACGAAGGAATCAGGTTGCAGCCCCGCGGTAATAAGTCTATCCTTGGGGAAAGGACCTGCCTGCACTCCATTTATGATTACAAAATAATCCACAATATTATAATGTTTAATGTGAAATGTGAAATGTGAAATTAGGAATGTTTAATGTGAAATGCCCGATTTTTGTCTCAAATCATTAAACATTACACATTAAACATTCAACATTATTTTAGAGTCCGCGTCCGTGGCAGTTCTTGTATTTCTTGCCTGAGCCGCAGGGACAGGGATCATTACGCCCGATCTTCGGACCCGCTTTGACAGGTTGCTGCGTGGGAGCGGGGCGGTTCACACTCGCCGCTGCCTGACGCTGCGCGCTCTCTCCGGGATATGAATCGCGGGTGGTGCTGTAATTGGCATACGGATTATATGCCCGTGCCTGAGCCTGTGCAGCCTTCTGCTGCATCGCCTGAGCTTCGGCAGCTTTTGCCTCAGCAGCCTTTGCCTCGTCATAATCCGCAACGGCTGCCCTGCCTCGCATCAGGGTAGCAACCGCCTTTGAGTTCATATCATAAAGCATCTTCTTCCAGAGTTCAAATGCCTCGATCTTATAGATCACGAGAGGATCCTTCTGCTCATACGATGCATTCTGCACTGACTTGCGAAGTTCATCCATCTCGCGGAGTTGTTCCTGCCATGCCTTGTCGATGGAAGAAAGCAACACCGTCTTTTCCCATGCTTTTGAAAGCGGCTTGCACTCGTTGGCATAACACTCCTCAATATCAGCCTTGATGTTGAACATTCTGCGACCATCGCTCACAGGAACTCCGATAAGACCTTTGGCACCTCTCTCCTCCACAAATTCCTTGATGTAGGGCATAAGCGCCTGTGCCATCTTCTCTTTCTTGCGTGCAAAAGTATGCATTGCCTCTTCTGCCAGTTTGTCGGCAAGATCGCGAGAATCCATCTTATTGAATTCAGCCTCACTAACCGGAGACTCGATAGCGAGCGATTTGTTGACATCCTCTGTAAATTCGTCAAAGCTGCCGTATTTACGGTTTGCAAGCTCAGTTGCAAGCTCATATATCATATTGGCAATGTCGGTGCCGATGCGCTCACCCTTGAGAGCATTCTGACGGCGACCATACACGCCCTTTCTCTGGGCGTTCATGATGTCATCATATTCCACAAGGCGCTTACGGATACCGAAATTGTTCTCCTCCACGCGCTTCTGGGCATTCTCGATAGACTTGGTCACCATGCTGTTTTCAATCATCTCACCCTCCTTGAAGCCGAGACGGTCGAGCATCTTGACAACACGGTCGTTGGCGAAAAGTCGCATCACGGTGTCTTCGAAAGATACGAAGAATACTGAGCTACCGGGGTCTCCCTGACGTCCGGCACGTCCGCGAAGCTGACGGTCTACACGACGAGATTCATGACGCTCCGTACCGATGATGGCAAGACCACCTGCCGCTTTCACTTCATCGGAAAGCTTGATGTCAGTACCACGACCCGCCATGTTGGTAGCGATGGTGACTGTTCCTTTCTGACCAGCCTGAGCC
>DAWBVG010000574.1:0-4207 GCA_052279865.1 Muribaculaceae bacterium | reverse complement strand
TTGCGGGCTTTTGAGGCTCGATTTTCCGTTTTGCAATTCGAACCCCCAGCATCTTGTGATGACGGATGAATGATCTGTAAATGTGCGCGTGAATCTGTAAATTAAGTATACGTGAAAATACATAAAACGTCAATTCCAATAGACCAATTTTACGAGCCTTTTTTCTGCTTTTTTTACCGGATGTTAATTTCCCCACAAGTGGCTCAACACCCGCTCAAATCCCCGTGTGGGGGTGGTTACCTTGGGGTGCCTGTAAAAAGCGCACACAGCGGCTCACAGGGGCGAACACGGTGGGGAAGGGTGGAGCCGCCCACCGCGGGGCGGCTCTGTTATAGGGAGCACTCAGTTTGTCGGCTCCATCCATGCCTGCTTTTCCTTCGGTGCCTGCACGATTCAGTTCAGAAGGTTTTGGCTTTCCTCCAACCACTTTGCCATTTCGAACATCTTTGTTCTGGCTTGCATACTGTCCATGCGCAGGCTCGTTTCGAACAGGTCCCAGATGTTGTCCAGCGTTTCCAAGCCGGTGGCATTCATCGGGAGTTCATCCTCCGGCAACACATGCGCTACCGTGCCACCTTCGCCTGCGGCGCGGATCGCATCCAGCTCACGATCCAGAAGCGAGATGACCTCCTGCGTGTCACCCACGGGGATGTCCCACGCTGTGCCAATGAGGAAGATGCACTCCCTATGGGGCTGCACATTGAAGCTGGGATGGAACATCAGCAGTGCCAGTCCCTCTTTTGCAATGTTCATTTGAAGATCCTTTGCGCTATCAATCGTCATGCTTGTTTCCTCCTGTTTTTTGTTTTGGGCGTAGCCTGCGTCAACACAATGGCATAACGTAGTCGGGAAAGCTATTCGTGAACCCGGACAAAGACTTATCATCAAAAATGTGCTGGGTAAGACGCAGGCGGAATGCAAGGCGAATGAGAGCCATATTTGCGGTTATAAAAAAGGAATCTTCCTGACTGAGATGGTCGGGGAGAATCTTATTTGCTGTTAATGCGCTGGGGAGGTAATGATGGAGGGTAAATATGGCAAAAAGTTGCAAAAGCAGGTTGTTTTATCAAAAACAACCTGCTTTTGCTGTGATAACCCAACACTATAGATGCCATTCTTTTCAATACATATTTCTTTCTGTTGTGACATGTTGAAGAATTGGACCCTTGAGTGGTGGCAAGATAAGCAGTGCACTATATGCAGCGTTGCATGTTGCCAACACGGGGTATATATGGTATAATACTCAACAAGGAAGGGGGCGTAATTTTGAGCGAGTTGAAGTTTATCGTTTATGATGTTCAGCACGGAAGTTGTTCACATGTAATTACTCCAGCAAACCAACACATTATTATTGACTTGGGATCAAAAGCTGAAACCAGCATTTGCCGGTACTTAAAAGAAAATTATTTTCGCTATGGTGGGACAATTGACCAACTGGTGTTAACTCATTTGCACGAAGATCACATTTATGATCTCCCGAATCTTGATACATATGGTATTAACCCGTGCATTCTTCAACGCCCAAGAGGAGCCTTCCCTTTATCGTATAAAGCATCAGATCCCAATCACTATAAACGTATCGTTAATAAGGCTACCGAGTTAAATGAGCATTATACAGGAGTAGTTTCTGACAGCGAATCCCCTGTCCTATTCCAAAATAATGGTGGAGTTCATTTTGAGTTTTTTGCTCCTCCTGATAACCTTTGTTCAGACGACCCTAACAGTTTCTCAAACATCATTGTTGTCTCCTATGGTTATTTTAAGATCGTAATTACGGGAGATAATCCTGCGAGCATCCTAAAAGAAATGCTGCAGAACAATATTCAGCTTCGCCAGAGTATTAAGGATTCTACTATTTTAGTGGCGCCTCATCACGGTAGAGACGGCGAGTATTGTGAAGAATTTGTCTCAGCAGCCAACCCCCGTTTGACCGTTTTTTCTGACGGAACAAAAAAATATAAAACGCAGGATTATTCTCGAAACAGATACGCAAACAGGACGCGCGGTGTGACATGGGGAGGCCAAAGTAGATATGTATTCACAACAAGGTCAGATGGCTCGATAAAATTTTCTTTTCGTCCCGACGGAACATGGAGCATAGATACAGACAAGTTTTCCTATTAAGGGGAGGTAAATATGGAATCCTTACTTGAAAGACTTAGTTCATATAACATTCTCAACAATTTGATCCCAGGAGCATTTTTTGTGTTTTTTGGAAAGCTGTTGAATGTTATATCCCTGCCTTTAGATGGAGTAGTTGAACGCATTTTTGTTTACTATTTTTGTGGAATGATTATTAGTCGTATAGGTTCTCTGGTAATTGAAGGCATCTTTGAAAAGGTTAAGTGGATAAAGTATGCACCAAAAGCTGAGTATGTTGCTGCGGTCAAGAAGGATGCACGGATAGAGTCCCTGTTGGAAACAAGCAATATGTATAGAACTTGTGCAGGTCTCTTTCTTACATTAGGAATTGTGAAAGGTTATTCGACTCTTGTTGAGCTGCTTGCAATTCCCGGATGTGTAACGGCTTGGCTGGTTGTGATTCTTTTGTTTATTCTTTTTTCAGCATCTTTTGTAAAGCAGACAAGACATATTGCAAGTAGAGTTGATGCTGCAAATAAATCTACAGAAGGTGAGTAAACATGGAATTGACTAAGCCGTTAGGCTATTATACAGATAATACTGCGCTGCGCTTTCATATGCTTGATGTAGGGGAAGGCTTAATGATCTTAATTATTTTTCCCAATGATCAGGTAATGCTTTTTGACTGCAATGTAACAGATGATAATGAAAGCACCATTTTAGACTATTTGTCTGCTAATATTCCTTTTAAAATAAACCCTGCTACCGGCAATGCCGAGCAATTCATTGATGTTTTTGTTAACTCGCATAGAGACGAGGATCACTATAGGGGATTGAAAAAAATCAATGCACAATATCCGATACAATCTATTTGGGATTCAGGACAAACAGGTGCGACTACCAAAAGTCTGGATTATGAATATTACATGGGACTTAGAAGACGGTTAAAAGAAAAAGATGAGAACAATTTAAAAGTTCTTGTTCCGACAGAAACTCCGGTTGCAACGTTCAATGGTGTAGAAATTTTTTGTTTCGCAGGTAAAGAAGATTTCCAATCTGGGTTTGATAATGGTATAACCGTTTTCAAAGCAGCCGCAAAGATTCAGCATACAAATTCAATCGTGTTAAAAATTTCTTATGGCGGAAGGGATATTCTGCTGACTGGAGACTCGGATTGGAAGAGCTGGAAAGAAAAGATAGTACCCAACTTTAAAAAAACGGTAAAAAGTGATATTCTTGTTGCAAGCCACCATGGTTCACGGTCATTTTTTACAGATGAGGCAAATGATACTATTGACATACAGAAGAATCCGGACACCACATATATGGAAGCAATTGAATATATTGATCCAGACGTTACCCTGATATCCTGTGGAAAGTATGAGACTTACCACCACCCCAATGAAGAGGCCGAAGCTTTATACAAAAAATATAGTAGTCACAGCCAAGTTTATAGCACAAACAATTATGGACATTTACTTGGATTTATTTCAAGCAACGGAAACTATACTGTGGTACCCTCAAGATTTTGCGAAATTCAAACAGCAGCACGTAGTTTGAGCGCTACTATTGAATGTACATATTCTCAAAATGGAGAAGAAAAATCAGTTCCTAACGGTAGTAAGCTTAGTGTTGGGGGAAAGCTATATTTTAAGCTAAAAACAGCAGGTGGAATCATTGACCCAATTGAGAAAGTTCGTGTTGTATGGGAAGTTTCTAACGGTGGAATAGGCACTCATAGTTCGCACCAAGAGATATATTTCAAGGGACGGGCGGAAGATAATAATATGTTCACTTTCTCCAGAGACTTGTCTTACTATGGAACCCATCTTCTCAGATGCAAAATAAGCAACGCCAGAAAAGGCACAATAACTCGGATATTTAAGGTTGTCGGAGTTTAAAAGAATGTCCTTTTCGCATTTGAATTATGTAATAGGCCTCGCAAAGAAGCATTCTTTGCGAGGCCTATTTTTGTGCCGAGTAATCATACTTTAAAGTATGATTCAAAAGTCGATCATCCTCGACTACTAAAATTCGCATGGTATCACACTCCTTTATTTTCAGTGTAGCACCCAAATGTCACAGAAACCTCACAATATTTCTGATTTTATTTTAGATACCAACT
>DAWBVG010000573.1:0-2835 GCA_052279865.1 Muribaculaceae bacterium | reverse complement strand
TTCAACTTAAAGTTTAAGAGTTTATAAGTTTAAAAGTTTATCTGGGTCGACTCGGTTTGAACCAGATACTGATATCGCGGCAAACTAATAAACTCTTAAACTGCGCTTTGCGCAATTAAACTTATAAACTTCAATTTCCATTTGTGGAAATTAAATTATTATGGTTTGCTTTTTCCTACGGGAGGTTCGGCGAGTGTTATCCTTACAACAGTGGTTATGCCAAGACTGCGGCGTATCGCTTCATCGAAATGATCCATATATCCGGGAAGAAATCTTTGGCACAACAACCTCAATGCCTCTATCTTCTCCGTAGGATCCTCAACGATTTCCGCTTTGCCGAGCGCTATGGCTGAATGATAATACTCTGTGAAATTATTCTTCTCTTCCTCAAATTTGGGTGTACATTTACTTACCGCCGACAGACTTACCACCGGATTGTTTCTCAAGCAATCAAGTTTCTCACCTTCTGCCGCGCAATGGAAATAGAATGTTTCTTCATCCTTACGTACAAGAGACAATGGTAATCCATATGGCGTGCCATCCGGACGCGTCATGCTGACCGTGACATATGGTGCACGGTCGAACACGTCAAGTGCCCATTCCGGTGACTGCCGTCTCATTGTCTTTCTCATCTGTCTCATAATCTTCCCTTATCGTTTGTAAATTTACAAATTTATGCTGAATAAATCAATTTTCACCCTCACTTAGAGGGCGTTTAAACTATAAAACAACAAAAGCATCAAATAAGATGTTAATTAATAAGCCTGAAACGCCAAGTGAACATCACGACCCGAGACTGGTTGCAACTCTAACTCAAGTAATATTATGGTAAAGTATTTTCTTTCAACAATTTTAGGCATTTCAGCCACATTCTTATGTTTCGGGGCTTCACATGATCCGCTACGCTTCAATTCCGAAAATTTCAGAATTGACTCAATCACAATGCCGATGGGCAATGTAGTGAAGTTTAAAGCTTACGAAGGCATCTACTATGTAAGGAATATAAATGATTCAGCGTATCAACAACTTAACATATACGTTCCCCTTGACCTGAAAGATCGTGCAGACAAGGATATCCCGGTTCTTATGCGCAATAATGTGGGAGGTTATATGGCATCGCCTGCCGGCACTCCTTCTCCAGCCGACGCTACAGGGAGAGCATTGGAGGAAGGATATGTACTGTGTATTCCCGGTGCGCGGGGCAATGGTTCGTCTGTAATAAAGAATGGTAAAACTTATTATACCGGCACGGCTCCCAACGGACTGCTCGACCTCAAAGCCGCTACCCGCTATCTTCACTATAACGATGACCTTATTCCCGGAAATTCGGACCGTATCTTCACCGACGGGACAAGCGCGGGAGGAGCCATGTCTGCCCTACAAGGCGCAACAGGAAATGCGCCACAGTACGAGCCTTACCTAAAAGCCATGGGCGCCGCTGAAGCTTCAGACGCGGTATATGCCTCTATTTGCTATTGTCCCATCACGGATCTCAACCATGCAGATATGGAGTATGAATGGCTTTATGGATGCACCAATACAGGGATTCGCCATCTGAACGAAGAACAGATTGCCATATCAAACCAACTGGCAGTCCTTTGTCCGGCTTACCTCAACTCCTTGAATCTTAAAGATGAAGACGGCAAACCGATAGATGCTGACAACTATATGAATTACCTTAAAAAATTCATTATGGCATCGGCACAGAAAGCTCTTGAAGAGGGATGCGAAATTCCTGACACAATAGGAATTGTGCGCTATGCCAAACCTCGTCCCACTTTTGCACAAAGACTCGGAGCCGGACCGGTCAACGGAGGTGCTCCTGCCGGGAATATGCCTCCACGAGGTGGAAACCGCAGAACAGAATATACCGATTATGTGATAGACGTTGACTGGACGAAATATCTGACCTATGTAGCAAGTCAGACTCCTCTCAAAACTCCTCCCGCATTTGACGCATATGGCGTGTTGAACGATGCAGCAACCCCCGAAAACCGAGTCTTTGGTGACACGGAAGGAAATCCTGCCAATTTTACTGATTTCAGTTTTCGCAAACGCACCGGAAAAGCAAATGCCACACTGCCTGGGGCTCTTGAGAAACGAGTGGAACTGATGAATCCGATGAATTTCATCACCACAAACAACCCTTCAATGGCTCAGAAATGGTATATACGCCATGGTGCAAAAGATCGTGACACCTCCTTCCTTGTGCCTCTCAACCTTGCCACCAAACTTCGCAATGCCGGATACTCAGTTGACTTTGCCCTACCATGGAATCGACCTCATTCAGGCGATTACAACCTTGATGATCTTTTCAGCTGGATAGAGACTGTGAAATAGATATCGATTAAAATTGAATACCTCTAAAATTGAATAGCCTCGGATTGGAGCATCCCAAGCTCTAACTCGAGACTATTTAATTTTTAAGTAATATTCACTATCTTTGTATTAAAGTTAAAACTTTAGAAACTGCTTAAAACATGATACAGCAATTTGAATTTAGACTTGACGCCAAAAGACGCGGATGTCATCTGATTACCGGCGAAATATTGCGTCATCTTCCTGCCAACCTTCCCGAAGCGGGCTTGCTCAACGTGTTCGTAAAGCACACGTCCTGCGGACTTACAATCAACGAAAATGCGGATCCGGATGTGCGCACGGATATGGACAAGATTCTGGATCATATCGTGCCTGAGAATGAACCCTACTACGACCACACTATGGAGGGCGCAGACGACATGCCGGCACATGCTAAATCCTCTTTGACAGGAGTGTCGCTGACAATTCCTGTCACCAACCGACATCTCAACCTCGGCACCTGGCAAGGCATCTACC
>DAWBVG010000572.1:0-2151 GCA_052279865.1 Muribaculaceae bacterium | reverse complement strand
GATGTGTATAAGAGACAGGTTTTGTTGTCCGCGATGATTATCGGGGCTATATGCCTGTTGATGGGGATGGTGGTGCTGATCCTCCTGTCTTTATCTCTTGTGGAATTATTCAAGATGATGATGGTTCCTGCGCTTGCCTATCTTGCTGTCAGCGGCATAATCTGTCTGTTGATCCTGATATTGTATTTATTGCGCAACCCTCTGCTTCTGAATCCGATAGCGAGGTTTATCACACGATTGTTAATCAATAAAAATTAACAAGGTCATGACGAATGAGATTATACCCGTAAATGAGAAGCATGAGGATGCTCCCCATAACTCTTCTGAATTCAAGGGATATTCAATAGAAGAGCTGAGATACCAGCGCGCGTTGATAGCATTGCGTAAGGATTTCTGCAAGTCGAAGATGATCCATAATATGGATAGAATACGCAAGCGCGGATTCTTTGGCAGAAACGGCACTACCTCCCGGGTAGCGCACGTTAGCGGGCTTGCAAGCAAGATAATGTCGGGACTTGGTTATCTTGACTATGTGATGATCGGAATGTCGATTTTCGGCACCGGACGAAAAATTTTCAAATTTTTCAGAGGTAAGAAATAGAAAGATTCCGGAAATATATTCTTTTAAATTTTGATATAACTGAAAGTCTTAATATATTTGCGGTCCGGAAAAATTTCCGGACCGCATTTTATTCTGACAGTTATGAATGATTATATATCCGTCCGCATTGACGCGACCCCTTGTTCTGAAGATATTACCGACCTTGCCGCTGCATTCCTTGCGGATGCGGGATTTGAAAGTTTCGAACCGGATGAATCTGGACTGACCGCTTATATACGAGCCACGGAAGATGGAATAAAGCTTGCGGAAGAGGCTTTGGCTGATTTTCCTATACCTTCAGATTTCAAGATTTCATCAGAATTTATAAAGGGAGAAGATTGGAATTCAGAGTGGGAGAAAAATTATTTCAAGCCTATCGTTATCGGCGATAAGGTGGCTGTTCATTCCACTTTTCATACTGATGTGCCTCAGGCAGAATATGATATCGTAATCGATCCTAAGATGGCGTTCGGCACCGGTCATCATGACACCACCTCTCAGATGATGCGTCTTATATTGAATCTCCATTTGGAGAATAAAAGCGTGATAGATATGGGCACCGGCACAGGTATTCTCGCAATACTTGCCAAGATGCGTGGCGCTGAATCCGTGACAGGAATCGAGATAGACGAACCGGCTTATCTTAATGCCATAGAACATGCGTCATTGAACAATGTGAAGCTAAATCTCGTGCATGGGGATGCGAGTGCTCTTGAATCACTTGATCCTGTCGATTTCCTTTTTGCAAATATCAACCGAAATATAATACTTGCCGATCTCGACAGATATTCAGCTGCGTTGAAACCTGGAGGAGAGATGCTTTTGAGCGGTTTTTACGAGCAAGATGTGGAGATGATTGAGCAGGAATGTGTAAAATATAATCTCCAGGAATCTGAAAGACTTGTGTCTAAAGCCGGATGGACAGCATTGCGTTTTAAGAAGAATGTATAGCGAGAAAACGATGTCTTTATTGTGTGATTAACAAATTTTAATGTTAAAAACACACAAATCATTTGTTTTTGCGTTAATTCCGTCTTATATTTGCAGTCTGAAAGGCAGTGAGGAGTGAATAGTGGATATGGAGTAGTGAATGTGAGTAAATGTATTACACCTATTAAACTAAACTAAACCGACATAGCCTATAGAGAAATTTTACCAAACCAACCAGCATCATAAATGGCAAACTTTTCAGGCATGACCGACGAACAGTTGGTAAAGGCATACGCATCGGGATGTAACGAGGCGTTCGATGTGCTTCTTAAAAGTCATCAGGACCGCATATTCAATTATATCCTGCGTATTATCAAGAACGAGGATATAGCCAACGACATATTCCAGGAAACTTTTGTGAAGGCGATTCAGACAATACGCCAGGGACGCTATACGGAAAACGGAAAGTTTCCCGCATGGATCTCACGTATTGCCCACAATCTCATAATAGATTATTATCGTCAGGAGAAATCAGAGAATCTGCAGAGTGCGGATCTTGATGACGTTGACGTGTTGAATCGCAAGGAATTGAGTGACTGTCTCATATACACATCTCCGAG
>DAWBVG010000571.1:0-2480 GCA_052279865.1 Muribaculaceae bacterium | reverse complement strand
GCTATAAGACAGCAATCCTTTCGGGTGGTTTCACATATTTCGGCAACTATCTCAAACAGCGTTTCGGCTTTGACTATGTATATGCCAACGAACTGGAGATTGGAGAAGATGGCAAACTTACGGGGAATTATGTAGGAGACATCGTTGACGGACAGCGTAAGCGTGAACTGCTCAGGCTGCTTGCCCAGGTAGAGAATATCAACATTGCCCAGACTATTGCGGTAGGCGACGGAGCGAACGATCTCCCGATGCTTTCAGAGGCGGGACTCGGCATCGCTTTCCATGCAAAACCCAAGGTGAAGGCGGAGGCGCAGCAGAGCATATCGACAATCGGTATTGACGGTGTGCTGTATTTCCTCGGATTCAAGGATTCATATATCAAATCCTGAAACCATACGGTGCCATTTGTTGTTGAATTTTTAGGAGTTGTTTAATTCAGAATAGCTCCCGAAGGTGATTAAAGAATCTTAACATCAAGGTTATGGCAAAAAGGGTATTCCTGTCAATGCTTCTGATGGTATTGGCATGTAACGTATCATTTTCTCAAACAGGCAATGACAGTGTTGTTCGTAGCGGTGGGAGAGAACGAGTAGGATTGGTGCTTAGTGGTGGCGGTGCTAAAGGTATTGCCCATGTCGGCGTGATCAAGGCTCTGGAGGATAACGATATACCTATTGATTATGTGGCAGGGACATCGATGGGTGCAATTGTCGGTAGCCTCTATTCCTGCGGATGGTCACCCGAGAAGATGATAAAGTTTTTTACCGCTCCAGATTTTATTTATTGGAGCACGGGTGTGATCAATCCGGATCACAAGTATTACCTCACCCAGCCTTCGCCAACACCCCGATGGCTTACAGCCAACATAAATCTGCGCGACACCACTGCTTTTCTGAATCAGATTCTACCCTCAAATCTTGTGAGTCCGCTTCCGATGAATATAGAATTTCTGAAGATATACGGACCTTATACGTTGCAGTGTCAGGAAAATTTCAATAAATTGTTTGTGCCTTTCCGATGCGTCACGAGTGATGTATATCACAAACGCAAGATAGTGCTTCACGGCGGTTCTTTGGGAGACGCCGTGCGCGCCTCGATGAGTTTCCCGTTTGTGTTCAAGCCGATAAAGATGGATGGCGTGCTTGTTTATGACGGTGGAATTTACGATAATTTCCCGGTTGATGTAATGGAGACTGCATTTCATCCCGATTTTATTATCGGTGTGTCGGTGTCGGGAGCCGATAAGAAACCGGAACCGAACAATGTGTATAGTCAGTTGGAGGATATGATTATCCAGAACAATGATTATAGCGTGTCCGCAAAGAACGGCATTAAGATTCAGGTTCCGGTGCTCGATTTTGGAGTTCTCGATTTTGCCAAAGCCCAGACCATTTATGACATCGGCTATAAGACAGGAATGGAGATGGTGGATTCCATCAAGAAACGTATCCATGCGCGTGTGCCTTTGAATGAGGTTACGGCACGCCGTGAAACCTTTGCTTCCCGAACGCCAGCGCTAACGTTTGATTCTGTGGAGGTGACAGGAGCCAAGGGAGAACAGGCTCGTTATCTGGAATATCTTTTCGAAGGTAATGGTCGCAAACCGATAGGAATCGATAGGGTGGAGAATTCTTATTATCGTGCGGTCACGGACGGCACACTGCGCAATCTTGTGCCACAGCTTGAGATGGGTAAGAATAATCGCAACACGCTCCTTCTCGAAGCTTCGCTTCAGCGCCCATGGTCGCTGGGAGTCGGAGGGTGGATCACATCCACTGCCAACAGTATGCTCTATGTGGATTTCGGATATCATTCGCTAAGTTTCAACTCTCTCGATGTCAACATGAGCGGATGGGTAGGTCAATCATATCTTGCCGGAATGATAAGCGGTAAATTCACTATCCGCAGTGCTGTGCCTTCGTTTGTAAGGGTTGAGGGAGTTATGAGCCGTCAGAAATTCTACGACTCGCAGCTGCTGTTTTATGAAAATTCCACACCAACCTTTATCACGGAGGTTGATAACTTCATACGAGCCTCATATGAATGGGCAATCGGTATGCGGGCAAAGGGATATGCAAGCTTGGGTTACGGCTATATGTCGGATTCGTATTACCCTACAAACGTGACGGACTATTCGCAGACATCCAAAGATAAGACACAATATCAGTTGGGAGTATTCCGCGCCGGAGTGGAAAGCAATCTTCTGAATGACAACATGTATCCGAATGCCGGCTATCACTGGAAAGCCAATCTGACATTGAGTTATGAATCGTCGCGCTATACTCCTCATGGCGACAAATCTCTGCGAACATCGTATAATGGCGCTCCGCGTGCCGCTTTGGAAGGTTACTGGAAGCAATTCTTTCCGCTGCACCGCAAGGTAAAATTAGGTGTGATGGCGAATGCCATGGGCACGTTGCAACACCTGAGACAGAATTATACCGCTACTTTGATACATGCGGCAGCATTTGCCCCTACAC
>DAWBVG010000570.1:0-2609 GCA_052279865.1 Muribaculaceae bacterium | reverse complement strand
CTTTCTCTACCTGATAAAATTTTTGCACTCGGAGCTGCAGCCAGCACGTGGGATTCTAATTACGGAGACGAAGTATCCTCATCAGAGAACGGCATATATACCTGGACTGGTAATATGAATTACAGTAATGCCAATACACAATTAAAGTTAACTACGGCACGTGACGAATGGTTTAACGTGGGTTTTATTGTACCTGCACAGGTGGATTATAATGAAAATATGGATAATCTTGGCGGAGATGGTAGTGTATTGTTGATAGAGCCGGGCAAATCATATCCTTTCCAGATATCAATTGCAGGGAACGGACCATTAAACTGGTACTGGGGAGTTAAGGAAAATATGTCAGGCAAATATGAGGCTATTTTCAATTTAAAAGATAAAACAGTTACTTTCAATCTCCTGAAAAGCTATGTGTTCGATAAGGATAATGTGACTGAACTCTATATGCTCGGACTTGCCGCAGAAAGTTTTGATTCCAATAATCCTCTTAAGATGAATTCACTTGGAAATGGTAAATTCTCATGGACAGGCAACCTTGATTATTCTACAGATGACGGGAATGCAGACCATGCCAACAAGCAGTTCAAGTTTGTTACATCAACTGGTGAATGGTACGAAGTGCATTATCTCATTCCGACGGATGCAGATGCTAACGGATTCACCAAAGAGGTTGAATCAGGGGAATCATATACAATGAAAATGACTACATTTATCAATGGTGGAAATGGAGTTGATGCGTTTTTCGGACTTAAACCTAATGATAAAGGGAAATATACAATAACTGCCGATGTGCCCAACATGTCGTTTGCAATCACTAAAGACTCATCTGTAGGTGTGTTCGAGATTGAGGCTTCCGGAGCTGATGCAGTAGAAGAGATTTATGATCTCAGCGGCAGACGTGTAAGCAGGGAAAGTGTCGCCCCCGGTGTCTATATCATACGCAAAGGTATGAATGTGAAGAAGGTGGTGATCAAGTAATCATGTCTTTATGTAACAATTGTAAATTCAGAATGTATTATTTCAGGGGAGGAAGGAAGGCATCGGGGAGATGCTTTATTTCGTGGGAGTCGGGAGTGCCAGTGACGGCTATTATGTCGAGGCGATAGGGAAAGAGATGAGGGAGGGAGCGCATGTAAATGTCCCCTCCCTTTATCATTTTGTTCCTCTTGGGAGTGTCAACGGCTTCGTCGGCAGCTTCAAATTCGCCTTTCCTCGCCTTGACTTCTACGAAGACAATTGTGCCATCTTTCTCGGCAATGATATCGATTTCGATTTTGTTGCTGACACGCCAGTTTCTTTCGCGGATGATATATCCGTGAGCAAGGAGGTAATCGGCGGCAATCTGTTCCGCCTGCATACCCCATTCGCGGTTTGCCGCTCCCTGCTTTTTCTTGTCGATCATCAAAAGGCTTTGAACGACATGTCGAGACCTTTCACGGAGTGGGTGAGGGCACCGACAGAAATGAAGTCAACGCCTGCTTCGCCGTATTCGCGAAGATTTTCGAGAGTGATGCCGCCGGAAGATTCGGTCTCAACCTTGCCGCCTACAAGCTCAACTGCTTCTTTGGTGAGGGCAGGGGTGAAGTTGTCGAACATGATGCGGTCTACACCTCCGTGGGCAAGAACTCTGCGGATATCATCAAGACTACGGACTTCAACTTCAATTTTGAGGTCTTTGCCGTTTTCCTTGCAATAGTCGTTTGCGCGCTGAATGGCTTTCTCCAATCCTCCTGCGAAATCAATGTGGTTGTCTTTGATGAGGATCATATCGAAAAGTCCGATACGGTGATTTGTTCCCCCGCCGATCTTTACAGCGTCTTTCTCAAGCATACGCATGCCTGGAGTTGTTTTGCGGGTGTCGAGGACGCGGGTGTGGAGTCCTTTGAGCTCATCCTGATAGCGGCGTGTCATGGTTGCCACGCCACTCATGCGTTGCATGATGTTGAGCATTGTGCGCTCGGCAATGAGGAGCGAACGGATCGGACCTTCAGCAGTGAAGGCAACATCGCCTTTCTTGACTTCCGCTCCGTCATTGATCATGACGGTCATCTTGATTGACGGATCAACCTTGTGTAGCACTTTTTCTGCTACATCAACACCGGCAAGTATGCCGTCTTCTTTGATGATGAGTCGGGAACGACCCATGGCGTCTGCCGGGATTGTGGAGAGGGTGGTATGATCGCCATCCCCGAGATCTTCTGCGAATGCGAGATCGAGGAGTTCGTCGATAAGTTCGTCTTTTGTTTTCACTTTATAATAATGTTTAATGTTTAATGTTCAATGTTTAATGTTCAATGTTCAATGTTCAATGTTCAATGTGTAATGGGGTTGGCGGATGCAATTAAACATTACACATTTAACATTCCACATTATTCATGGTGGTAGGGTTCACCGCGAAGGATGGTCATTGCCCGGTAGATTTGCTCTGTGAAGAAGAGGCGGACCATCTCATGGTTGAAAGTCATTTTTGATAGCGACAGAAGGGAGTCGGCACGATCATAGACGGATTGCGAGAAGCCGTAAGGACCCCCAACTACAAAAACAATTTTCCTTCGTCCGGATATCTTCTGTTTCTCTAAAAGTGCAGAAAACTCGATTGAGGAATATTG
>DAWBVG010000569.1:0-5113 GCA_052279865.1 Muribaculaceae bacterium | reverse complement strand
GCATGGCGGATATGCCGTGGTATATGGATACCCGTAAGTTCGGCACAGTGCCTCACTCCGGCTTCGGTCTCGGTTTTGAGCGTCTGGTACTCTTCGTCACCGGTATGCAGAATATCCGCGACGTGATTCCGTTCCCACGCTATCCGAAGAATTGCAGTTTCTGACAACTCCAAATTCCGACTTCTAACTTTGAAACAATTCCTTACAATAATCATGCTGATTCTTTTCGGGTTTTCTCTCTCAGGAGAGGAGATCCGAAAAGACTCTATTATTGTGAGCCTGATCACTTGCTCTCCCGGTTCCGAAATCTACGAGCTTTGCGGACATGAAGCTGTGCGCGTTCGCGGCATCATGAACGGTGAACGAATGGATTCAGTGTGGAACTACGGTGTCTTCGATTTCAATGAACCTAATTTTGTATATCGGTTTGTGAAGGGTGAGACGGATTACCGTCTTGCGGGATATCCTTCTGCCTGGTTCATGCCTGAATACGTCGAAGCCGGAAGGGAAGTAACAGAGCAGGATCTCAATCTCACTCAGGAGGAAGCGCGCAGAATGCTGAATCTTCTTCGCGAGGAGAGTAAACCTGAGAATTGCAAATATCGTTATAATTACGTCAAAGACAATTGTGCCACCCGGATAGTGTGGCGTCTTGACTCCGCAGCATCGCAACGGGTGATATATCCCGATGATGTGCGCTATGGCACCTTCCGCGAGGAGATGCGTTCCTATCACAGGAATTATCCCTGGTATCAGTTTGGAATTGATCTGGCACTCGGAGGCGGTCTTGACCGCCCTATTCGCGGGCGCGACGAGATGTTTGTGCCCGTAGAGATGATGCTTAAGGCATCTGGAGCGCATTTCGAAGACGGCAAGCCGCTGGTAAGGGATACGCGGATATTATCCGCCAAACGCGGGGAGCCGGTGCTGCCAGCCACCCCGTGGTATCTGACACCTTGGGCTGTCGGCGGGTATCTGTTGCTGATATCACTTGCAATATGTGGTATCCAGGCATGGCGCAAAACGATTTTCAAAGTTGTCTATACAATTTGGTTCGGAATTTGCGGTATTGCGGGGTGTGTGGTCTTTTTCCTGGTCTTTGTATCGGAACATGAAGCCACTTCACCCAACCTTCTCCTCATATGGCTCAATCCGTTGCAGCTGATATTCGCAGTGTGCGTGTTGAGTCGCAAGCTTCGCTATGGCGCGGTTGCCATGGCATGGTATAACATGATTGCCGTGGGATCTCTGCTTATCGTCTGGCCCTTCCAGGCGCAGAGTGCCAATCCTGCTTTCTTCCCCATGATGGGGGCTACTATTGCGCTGGCGATTGCTTATGCACTGATATCGGCGCGAAAAAGAAAAGAGAATGAAAAAATTAGTAACTACGGTGCTGTGCGGTCTCGCCACAATGAACGTGGCGGTGCAGGCGGCTCACGACGAGGCGGCGCGTCCAAAACTCGTGGTGGGTATAGTCGTTGACCAGCTGCGCACCGATTACATAGAATATTTACAGAACTTCTTCTCAGAGCGCGGTTTCAAACGCCTGATGAAGGATGGCGCCTACATGCGCGATGTCGATTTCAAGGTGAAAGGACTCGATGCCGCAAGCGCCACCGCCATGCTCTACACCGGCGCTTATCCTGCCAATACGGGTGTGGCTTCAGCCATGGTCTATGACCCGGCAACCAAGAAAGTGCAGCCTGCTCTTTCAGACCCCAAGACAATGGGGAATTTCACCAACGATTCTTATTCTCCGGAGAATCTTCGACTTTCAACCCTCAGTGATGAACTTGCGGTTGACGGTCTTGGCCTTTCATCCATATATTCTTTCGCCACAGATCCGCAGCTTGCCATAATAATGACAGGGCACGCCGGCACCGGTGCCTGCTGGATCAACGATAACACCGGAAATTGGGCGACAACCACTTATTACAAGAATCTTCCTGCGCCCGTCAGCGCGCGCAACTATTCATATTCCGTGGCATCACGTCTCGACACGATGCAATGGAAACCCTCGATACCAATCGAAAAGTTCCCTGGACTTCCCCAACAGAAAAAGATTTATCCTTTCCGCCATATGTTCCCGAGATCCGATCGGGATGCATACCGTCGTTTCAGCGCATCTCCACTGGGAAATGCCGAGGTGACAGACGTGGCTATCGAGTGTCTTAAGAAGATGAAAATAGGCAGCAACGGAAATGCGGTCGACATGCTGAATGTCGGCTACACCGTGGCTCCTTATAAATACATAACAGATGGTGATTTCCGCGCTGAACTTACAGACTCCTATCTCCGTCTTGACGGTCAGTTAGGACGCCTCTTCGAGGCTATCGACAAATATGTAGGTGCGGACAATGCGGTAATATGGCTTTCTTCTACCGGTTATTTCGACGATGCGGTGGTTGATGACAAGAAATACCGCATTCCCTCGGGTGAGTTCTCGATGAAGAGAGCGGAATCACTGTTGAATTCATATCTGTCGGCACTTCATGGAAATGCCGACTATGTTGTGGCTTTCCGTGACAGCCATCTTTATCTCGACCACCGCATTCTCGAGGAGAAGAAACTCGATGTGAGCGATGTTGTGGCGGATGCCAGGGGATTTCTGGCTAAGATGAGCGGAGTGTCGGATGCTTTCACTCTTTATGACATTCTTTCCCCCTCTACACCGGAAGAGGAGAGTCTAAGGCTCTCTGTAGACCCGAAGAGGGGTGGCGATATATTCGTGACATTCAATCCCGGTTGGACAGTGGTTGATGATATAGAGTATCCTACCACGTCGTATCCGGTTCGTGAGACTCCGGTTCTTTCTCCCGCATTCATAATGGGCGCCGGGGTTGCTCCACAAAAGATATCAACACCGGTAGATGCTACCGCGCTTGCTCCGACAGTGAGCAGCATTCTGCGCATACGATCTCCCAATGGCTCTTCTTCGAAACCGATACTTCTTGAGTAGAAGGGTAAAGGGTAAAGGTAAGAGGTATTAGGTATTAGGTGAAAGGGAGAAGGGGAAAGGTTAATTCAATTGAAAAATTAAAACACAATGATATCAAAATTATTACATAAAATTTTTGGCGACCAGTCGGAACGCGCGGTGCGTCCCCTCTGGCAGCGCCTGGAGAAAGAGATCAATCCTATAAGCGCGCAGATCACTACTATTTCTAACGATGAGCTTCGCGGACGTATCGATACAATCCGCGACCGTATCCGTGGCGGTGCCAAGGAATATAAGGATCAGATGGCAGCCGTGCGTGCTGAAATCGAAACGCTCGATTATGACAAACGCGAGCCTCTCTGGAAGAAGATCGATGATCTTCGTGAGGAGATGTTTGACAATTACGCCAAAGAGCTTGACGCCGCTCTTCCGGAAGTGTTTGCCGTAGTTAAGGAGACAGCTCGTCGTTTCAAAGAAAACGAGACTATCGAGGTTACGGCTACTGATGCTGACCGCGAGCTTGCTGCAGCAGGAAAAGACTTTGTTACAATCGAATGTGACAAGGCAATATATAAGAATGAGTGGGTTGCCGGCGGCAATCTTGTGAAATGGGATATGATGCACTATGACGTGCAGCTTATCGGTGGTATGGTGCTCCACGGTCTGATGAACAATGGCAAGGTCACCAACAATATCGCCGAGATGGCTACCGGTGAGGGTAAGACCCTTGTGGCTACACTGCCGGTTTTCCTGAATGCCCTTACCGGTGAAGGCGTGCACGTGGTCACGGTGAATGACTATCTTGCCAAACGAGACTCGGAATGGATGGGTCCGCTTTATCAGTTCCACGGTCTTACTGTGGATTGTATCGACAAGACACAACCCAACTCTGAAGAACGCCGCAACGCTTACCGCTGCGACATCACGTTCGGAACCAACAACGAGTTCGGTTTCGACTATCTGCGCGACAACATGGCAGTGCAGACTGAGGATCTTGTGCAGCGCGACGAGCATTATTATGCGATTGTCGATGAGGTCGACTCCGTGCTTATCGATGACGCCAGAACTCCGCTTATCATCTCCGGTCCGGTGCCTAAGGGTGATGACCAGATGTTTAATGATTTCAAGCCAAATGTAGAGAAAGTGGTGAACGCGCAGCGCAAGCTTGCACAGTCATTGCTTCTCGAAGCGAAGGATAAGATATCCAAGGGCGACCTCGAAGAGGGTGGTCTCGCTCTCTTCCGCGTTTACAAGGCTTTGCCGAAACATGGTCCTCTTATCCGCTACCTCAGCGAGGATGGTATCAAACAGTTGATGCTTAAGGTTGAGGCGAAATATATGCAGGACAATAACCGCGAGATGCCTAAGGCTGTGGAACCGCTTTATTTCGTGATCGACGAGAAGAACCACTCCATCGAACTTACCGACAAGGGTATCGAGGTTCTGACCGGCACAACCCAGGATCCTGAATTCTTTATCCTCCCCGACATTGCGGCTCAGCTTTCAGGAGTGGAGAATGAAGAGCTCACAGCTGAGGAGAAGCAGGAGAAGAAAGACCAGCTGCTTCAGAATTACGCCGTGAAGGCAGAGCGTGTGCACACCGTGAACCAGCTGCTTAAGGCATACACACTCTTCGACAAGGATGTCGAGTATGTGATCGACGACAACAAAATCAAGATCGTGGATGAGCAGACGGGTCGTATCATGGAGGGACGTCGTTACTCCGATGGTCTGCATCAGGCAATCGAGGCTAAGGAGGGTGTGAAAGTGGAAGCTGCCACCCAGACTTATGCGACTATCACACTGCAGAACTATTTCCGTATGTATCGCAAACTCGCCGGTATGACCGGTACTGCCATGACAGAGGCTGGCGAGTTCTATGATATCTATAAGCTCGATGTCATCGAGATTCCGACTAACCGTCCGGTAATCCGTAATGACATGAACGACCGCGTTTATCGCACCAAGAAAGAGAAATATGCCGCTGTTATCCAGGAAGTGGAAGACATGGTGAATGCCGGCAGACCGGTATTGGTCGGTACTACTTCGGTTGAGATCTCCGAGTTGCTTTCGAAAATGCTTAAACTGCGTAAGATTCCGCATCAGGTGCTGAATGCGAAGCTACATCAGAAAGAGGCGGACATCGTGGCTCAGGCTGGTCAGAAAGGAACAGTC
>DAWBVG010000568.1:0-1738 GCA_052279865.1 Muribaculaceae bacterium | reverse complement strand
GGAATTGAGTTAAATGAAATGCCGGTAGTGATGGAACGTAACCACGAACCCCTCCTGGCAAACATGACAATAGCCCTCGAACCAAAATTCGTGATTCCACATGTTGGTGCGGTGGGAATAGAAAACACTTACCGCGTCACAGAAACCGGGCTCGAAAACCTCACCCCTTTCCCTGAAGCACTCTCTGAGATTTAAAAGCTGAAAGATATAAACTGCGCATCGCACAATTATAGAATGAACCTGACAGAAGACCTCAAGTTACCGATTTTCCGACAGATTGGCGAGATTGCCGACAGCATGGACCGCGAAGTCTATGTTGTGGGCGGTTATGTTCGCGACATATTTCTGAAACGACATTCCTCAGATATTGATTTTGTCACTGTGGGCAGCGGAATCGAGCTGGCAACGGAAGTGGCACAACGTCTCAACCGAGGGAACGGACTGAGCGTGTTTGCAAGCTATGGCACAGCACAGGTAAAAGCAAATCATCTCGAACTGGAATTTGTAGGCGCACGCCGTGAGTCGTACAACCGCGACTCACGCAATCCCATAGTGGAAGACGGCACTCTTGAAGATGACCAGAACCGTCGCGATTTCACGATCAACGCCATGGCAATCTGCCTTAATGCCAAACGTTTCGGAGAATTGGTCGATCCCTTCAACGGAGTTGTGGACCTTCACAATGGTTTGATTAGAACTCCTCTCGACCCCGACATCACCTTTTCAGACGACCCGCTGCGCATGATGCGGGCAATCAGGTTCGCCACTCAACTGGATTTCACGATTCAGCCCGAGACTTTCGAGGCAATATGCCGCAACCGCGAGAGAATAAAGATAATAACCAAAGAACGCATCAACGATGAGTTGTCGAAAATCATGCGTTCCGCAAAGCCGTCGATAGGATTCAGGCTTCTTGATGAATCGGGATTGCTTGAACTGATTTTCCCGGCTGTTTTCGCCCTCAAAGGGGTTGAGACAAAAGAGGGACGTGGACACAAGGATAATTTCTACCACACGCTGCAGGTTGTAGACAATGTGGCTGCAAAAAGCGACAATGAATGGTTGCGCTGGGCAGCACTGCTACATGATATCGGCAAGCCGGTGACCAAACGCTATGACGAAAAAATCGGCTGGACCTTCCATAACCACAATTTCATCGGAGAGAAGATGATTCCGCGCGTTTTCAAGCAGATGAAACTTCCACTCAATGAGAAGATGAAATATGTGGCGAAACTTGTAGGTCTCCACATGCGTCCGCAGTCTGTGGGAGAAGAGGGTGTGTCGGATTCTGGAGTACGACGGCTCATCACTGATGCAGGTGCGGATCTTGATGACCTCATGACACTTGCGGAGGCAGACATCACGTCGAAGAATCCGGCGAAAGTGCGTCGTCAGCTCGAAGGGTTTGCCGCGTTGCGTCAGCGCATGTCGGAAATAAACGATGCCGATGCCCTGCGCAACTGGAAATCGCCCATCGACGGATATGAAATCATGGAATATTTCAAGATACCCCCATCCTCAGCCATCAAGGAGATAAAGGATGCCGTAAAAGAGGCAATCCTCGAAGGCGAAATCCCCTACACCCACGAAGCCGCCTGGGAATACGCGCTGCGCATTGCACCAAAGATATTAAATGTGTAATGTGTAATGTTTAATGTGCAATGAAATTCGAGTCTCTCCATTACACATTAAACATTTAACATTACTCATTATTAAAGAGGTTCTTGATCGAGCCGAT
>DAWBVG010000567.1:0-2455 GCA_052279865.1 Muribaculaceae bacterium | reverse complement strand
TTTTAGGCTTTAGGTTTTAGGCTTTAGGTTTTAGGCTTTAGATTGATTAGGCGAAGTCTCTAATGCCTAAAACCTAAAACCTAATACCTAATACCTCTTTTACATCTTCTGGTCCAGGTTTTTCCCTCTTTCGTCGTGTTTGAAGTTTGGAAGGAAATCTTTTAATGCTGACACCACATCGGTTTTTGTGAAATTGTCATTGCTGAAGATCAGTTCGAGGCGAGATATAAAACCATCTACTTCAGACAATGGTCTGTGTTGAGATTCCTCAATTACACCCAACGCAGAGAATCTATTCATGTCAAGTTTCTCATTCTCTACGAAAAACTCTTCAAAATCTTTCTCTCCCGTAGTGTCGCTGCGGAAATATACCACAGGCCATTCTTTCGTGTTCTCAGGCATTTCTGCCGCAAACCTCTTTGCTTCTTCATCAGAACTGCAAATATGGGGTTCATATCCGAGCTCGTTGAGGAATCTGTCGGCAATGGTGGAGAACCGCATTAGTTTCTCTTTGCCAAGTTTAGGGAAGAATACTTCGCCGTTGTGCCCGAGAATACATGCCAACATACAGATTTGTCCGCTCTCTTCCGGTGATACGAAATAGCGGCGCACATCTTTCGGCGCGGCGATCGGTTGACGCTTCATGACTCGTTCGATGAATCCTGCCGGCAACGAACCGTTGGAGAATGCCACGTTTGCAAACCTGGCTGTAGTAACTTTGAACTTGTCGGAATAAGCCATGATAAGATCTTCCATCACCCTCTTGCTTGCTCCCATGATGTTCACAGGGTTTGCTGCTTTGTCAGTAGACACGCAAAAGAAATGTTTCGGGGGTATTTCCGCAAGAAGGTCAAGCAGGCGTTGTGCCTTTATTACATTATTTTCGAGGAGGGCTTGCACCGAATTTCTGTCTTTTTCCGAACGTACATGTTTATGGGCTGAGAAATTTGCCACGATATCGAATCCTCCAGCCTGCCGAAATATACGTCGGAATATGGGAGAATCAAAATCAAGTGTGTAATTGATGTAATTTTCAGGTACAACGAGTTCAAATGATGAACGGAGGTCACGTGTCAGTTCTGCGAGTCCGTTCTCATTAAGATCGACTACCATAAGTGTGGAGGGACGGAACGGAAGAATAGACTTAATAAAAGAAGCCCCGATAGATCCGGCGCCTCCTATTACGAGCACTTTCTTTCCCTCAATCTCCCGGCGGAGTATTTCGTGATTGGCGGCAATATCCTCAATAAAGAGGGATTCACTGCGACCAGTCACATTTTTCGCAATAAAACTATCTATATTCAGCATAACTTTCAATTGATATACAAATATAACGAAAATCTATGATAAAGTATCTTTTAAAAGAATAAATTTGAACAACGGGCAAAATCGTTCATACTGTTTCGCACATCTCTTACAAAACTATGTTGTATAACAATATGAAAAATTTTGCAAAAAAAAACAAGTTGTGTAATTTTGCATCCGGAAAGAGGTTGTCATTCTTTCAAAATGAAATTTGAATGAGAACTCTTATTAAATGTAAAGCTTTCTTGGCTTACATTAAGACACTGATAATGACAGAATCATTATAAGCATGCAAGCAACAGGGTAATTGATTATTATTTTGACCTTAATCGAAGAAGAAAGGCTCCTACGTGAGTCGGAGCCTTTTCTCGCAAACCGCGGTCTGCAAGAGCCGCGGTTTGTCGTTTGTAATAATCTGTTTAAATTTTTTTGTTTAAAGGATTACATGCATATGGGGTATCCGAGAGTGCGGAGAAATGCCGCAAAACGCTCTTTGCATTCCCCCTGCATCAGGATCTCTCCTCCACGGGCACTTCCTCCGACACCAAGATGACGTTTGGCTTTGGATGCGATTTCCTGCAATTCATCATCGGAGCATTTAAAACCCTCCGCGATTGTAGCTGTTTTCCCTTTCCTCCCTTTTTTCTCTATCACTATGTGAATCCTCTCCTTCTTGAGGGGCTTGGAGTCGAAAGATTCTGGATTTTGGGCATTCTCCTGTGTATTGTCTTCACCCTCCGGAAGATCATTGCGGAGTTGAGACAGCATATCTTTCCAGTCCATCAGTCAATGTTGTTAGAGTTTCTTTCGGAGGTCGGCAAGCGACTGCGCGCGATCGGAAAGTTGACCGTCTGCGCTATAGATAAAGAATGTTGGAAGAGAGCCTACGTTATAGCTGCGGATTGCATCGGAAGTCATGCCTGCCGGATCAATCACTGTTGTCCATCGAAGATTGCGTGCTGCATCGCGCCATGCATATTGGTCGCCATCGAAAGAGACGTGATAGAAAGCCACGTTACCACCAAAGCTGTCATACAGTTCCGACAGGGCTATATTGAGAGCAGGAGATTCCGGCTGATTCATCATACTGAAAATCACTACAGTCTTATTCACTATGCCCGCGATATCGGAAAGTATTACATACTTACCG
>DAWBVG010000566.1:0-6470 GCA_052279865.1 Muribaculaceae bacterium | reverse complement strand
GTGATATTGAATTTGACCTGGGTTATGACGCGACGCAAATGTATTGCCCCATCAGGTGAACTTGAGCCCGGTTGGATCTTCAGGGTGGACATTTGAGGTTTGCCGCTGTGTGTGGCATCTCCGTTGGCAACATAATATCCGCTCATTACCAAAGCATTCGCTGGGGCGTCGATAAATGTTGAGCCGGCATCATCAAAATATACGGCTATATTGCAATATTTCTCCCATGTGTCGGCGGCATCAAGAGCCTCGGATACAGCTGTCAGTTCCCCGTTTGCGGCAGATTGCGCCAGTCGATGGTTGTAATTGGCAACAGCAACCACATAGCTCTCCCCGGAAAAAGTCGGGATTGTCAGCTTTTGATATTCATGGAAAGGAATGTTTTTAGTGTCAGTTAACTTCACAACTCCTGTCCGCTCGCCTGACTGTGCATTGTAAACGGCTACCCACAGCGACGTGATGCTGTTGTCTTGGCCTGGTTGCAAATCGCCGCGCGAAAGAATCTCTCTTTTCCCTAAATCCAGTCTGACAGTCAACTCCGCCTCCAGTCCTTCGGGGCAGTCGACCGTGCCGGTGCGAATTATATCATCAGTACAACCGGAGGCTGTCATGAGCACGACAATCCCTATTGCTGCCAATAATGGTCTAAGTATATGGTAATATATATTTATAATCTTCATGACATGCTAATTAAAGTCGGGAATAGATATATCATACACATCCCAAGGACAAATAGTATATTGAAACACGGGCATCGTGTTATTGATATTGATTTCTGTAATAATGTGTGCATTCCTGGGGAGGTCAAGCATTGATATTTTGTCATTTGGGGTCTGTGGCATATGCCAGGTGATATCGTGCATACCTAAATTGATACCGTCAATATTTACACCCACCTGATATGGTGTGGCGTAAGTTGCGCCCTCGGGGACATAGTACGGACCGAATTCATACATTTTGCCATCATTGGATAGAATAACCGGAGTATCAAATTTTATGATCATGTCAGTTGTGGTTACCCCTGGTGGAGTGCTGTATGAGCTCCATGTAAAATGGTTATCATCACTAAACGCAGCATTCTGAAAATAATACTGAATGGATGCAACTCTGCCGATTGTCAGCGAAGTTAGTGTATGTTCTGAGTCATCAGTATTTGTTATGCGGAATGTATATTTTACGGCAGCGCGACCAATATAGAATGTTGCCGAATTGTTTGGCTTGCTGCCGATATGGAATGTGTAAATATCGTTTATTGCCAAAGGTTTCCTTACTTGTGACAACGTTAGTGCACGCAAGTCGCTGATATTGATGCGAGAACCTATCGACGGACTGAATTGTGCAAAGTAATCGGCGGCATCATATTTATTCCCTGCGGCATCGGCAATAATCGTGCCAGCTTCATTGGCAACAAAGATTATGGTCTTATCTTCGTTTGATTTGACCTTGAATTGCTTTATGCCGGATTCTGTGACGGGTTGACTCCATGCATCCCACAGCGAGTTGTGTTCCACTACACCGTTCTGATCCAGAATAATTATCCGGAGGGTGTGCATTTTCTCTCCATCCTTCGCTTCTTTGTCAGGTTCGTATTCATCACCGACCGCACGCGAATATGGATTGTTTCCCGACAGCTTGACGCGTATTGTAAGCATGACGGAATCCGGGACTTCCGGCTCGTTGTAACGCTCGCCGGAGCACGCGGACATTCCGCCGGCAGTAATAACTGCCGTTGCCCATAATAGCAATGTGTGGAAAATCTTTTTCACTTAAACACTCGGTTGATGATTTTACTTATTATTCAAAATCAATATTGTTGATACGGACGGTATATCCCGCAACACTTATTTCCATGCGTATCCAGTTATTGTCGTTGCCAAGCAATAGCGCCAGAGTGTAATTTGAGCAACGATCCAGGAATTCCTGGTCATCGAAGTCATAGTTGTTGCACATGGCCAGATATACGCATAATGGCAGACTTAAGACATCCTTTTGCGATTCATTGCTGTGTACAACAAGCCGTGCGCCGGTGGTTAGGAGCAGGCGCGATGTCGAGAGGTCGCCGTAACCAATTCGGATATCATCGACACGTGTGCCTGTCGCATCCGTCTCTGCATTGGCAGGATTACCGGCTTCGGCAGTAGAAAATTGACCTTTGCGCCAGGCATTATATATTGTGTAGTGTCCCGCCACGGGCATGTTGGTATGGTCGAGCACTGTGTTGTCGTCAATAATTGAAAACTCAAAATCGTTGCCGTCCAATGGTTCTCCATTGATGTTTTGCAACAGGATGCGCACGTTGTTGGTTGTTTTGGTCATGCGTAGGGTAACCGGTGTGTAATCCAGAGCGTCGCCATTTATTTCAAAATCGACGGCACCATGGAAATGATCGTGTAGTTTCTTACCTGCTTCGCCGGGTTTCAGCTGCATTGATATGTTCTGATAATTTGAGCCAGTGCCGGGCGTGAGTGCATGAGCAAACGATGCCTTGTCGCATGCGATGCCGCCGTAAGCAACGGCGTGATATTCGCCTGGATCAAGGTTTATCTGCATACGCCAGTCTTCATCGGCAAGTACAGATGACTCCTCGGTGACGGTTTTAATAAAATTGCCATCAGCATCATAAATATGGAGAGTAAGACAATCAACCTGCGCAGGAAAAGCGTTGGCGCACTCCAGGTTATAGTCATAGACAAAACGCATCTTTACGCCGCCGTTACACGGTTCGAGGTCATCGTATATGACACCGCACGAAGTCAGCGTGAACATTGCACTTGTCATCAAGGGGATAACCTTGTTAATTGTCGAAAAAAATCCTGCCATAATGGTTAAAGCAGATTGTTTGTATGATTAAAAACAATAGAAGAATAAAAAATAGGGAGCAGAGCAACAGCGGTAAGCGTTACCCGACGCTCCGCTCCCTGTTTCAGAAAACTTTTTAATCGAATTAGACGCGCATTAGAATTCGATGTTGTTTATTCGAACAGTCCAAGGTTTAACTTCAACGTCAACATTAAAGTAGACATCCCAGTCTTCGACTTTAGTCGAAGGCACGAAAGTGCCGAACAATTTAATGTCGGTAACTGACAGTTTATACACATTGTTGCGGATGGTCGCAAACTCGTCGGATGCGGTTTCAGCTGTAGTCCCATTATCGTTATGACGATTGAAGTAGAAATAGTAGCAATAATATTTGCCATCCTTGGGACGGTAAATATTTATGTCGTTAGAGAAAAGTACATCATCGCCTATAACGCTTTTGAGCACAGCATTAGTTACATTCCCGGTAGCATCAATATCATAATCAAATACGTTCTTGACATCAATGTATATTTGACTCGCTTTGTTGTTCTCAGCTGTCTGACAAATCTGTTGAGCATTTGCATACATGGTTCCGTTATAAAGAAATATAGGGGTCGTTCCGTCCGGTTTGATGTCACCGTTTAGATCGATTTCAGCCTCGAACACAACTCCGGTTGCCTCATTGGGTGAGTAATTGGTTGTATTTAAGGGGTATGCATTCTCAGTGCAATAACGCCAGATATAATAACCCTGCTTGTCAGCGGAAGGGGTCTCACCTCCGTTCCATTCATTGTCGTTATCTTCGGTAGCGCCCAAAATTGTGGCAATATTATACCACTCTTTCGTTTCTGTGATTACTTTAGTAGGATCGAAGGCATTCCCTTGTGCAGATTCAGTTGATGTGCCGACAAAAGGCAAGGTATTTAAGAAATTACGGTTGGAAGGTGTTACCATTAGATTGTCGAAATCGTAGAAATTTCCTGTTGCACCTGGACACAGTGTAATATTGCCGGCAGCATCAGTTGTGCGAGGTAGATAATAGAACTCATCACGCATATTGAAGAGTGCCATGCGGGTCAGTTTGACAGTACCCTGCGCTTTTGTTGCATCCACAATATCTTTGATTTCGTATGTCAACGCACCATTTTCTGGTTTTGCCCCATCCTTATAATCAAAACGAGCGGCTGTACGCAAAACTTCCAATGGATTGGAAGAAGAAGTCAAAGCGTAAGGATTGTTTGCTGAAGAGTATCCTTTTAATTCATCCTGAGACGGTAGCACACTTTCATATATAGCATGGTTTGTCATCAGGAAACCTTCGTTTCTCCATGTAGTAGCAAGCTCTTCAGCAGAGCCGGTAAAAGAAGAATCGAAAAAAGTGCTTAGGTCTGCCTCTGCGGTAAGTGCGTCTGCAGCAGATTTTATTCCTTCTGTGGGATTGCAGTAGGCAAAGACATATACTTTATTGCCACCGGTTGTTCCGGCATAATTATAGAGAGCCTCTTTGTTTTGGAAACAAATGGTATAGGTATTATTGGTTGTTGTGGGATTACCGGTATAAGCGGAGCTCAGAAACTTGTAAGAATAGGGTGCTTGAGCACCTTCTCTTTTTGCCAGCACAACAAGCAGGCTTGATACCTTGTTTTCGTAGTCTTTGCCAATCTCCACTCCCTCGGCATCTAAAGAGCGGGTTTTGGGAACTGTGAATTTGACGGTTGCATAGAAACCGGCGCCATCATCTGGAAGGGAGGTAACGTTTGGTTCGTCGCTGCTGCAGCTGAATAGCGTTGTTGAGGCTGCAACTGCGAGGAGCAATTTGCTAAGATACTTCATAATGAATGAATTAATTATTAAATATAAATGAGTGATAATTATGTAATGAATTGTATAATATACTGATTATCCAAAAAAATATGTCAGTTTTTGATTATTTCCACTTGTCTGTCGGAATATTTAATCATTTCCTGAACCTGACGAAGTGCTTCTGGTGCGTCGGCAACCTTGAGACGGGCTGCGGTTTGCAGCAGATTCTCAGCCAGAGTATAGTTTTTCTCTAAAGCGGCAAGTACTCCCCGGGCATATAGGCTCTCTGGACTGTCGCCGGCTTTAGCCAAATATCGTGCTGCTTCAGTATAATGACCGCGCTGCATCGCAGTGTTGGCTGCGTTAAGATTGCAGATTTCATCATCGGGATACATGCGCACTGCTGTCTCGTATATTTCGTTAAATTCGTCAGTGCCAGGGAGCATAGTCTGCGCGGCGCGGTAGAACTCGTAACGCGACAGTTTCTGTGGTGCGGTTTTTAGCACTGACAAAATCTCGTTCATGCTCGTATAGGCACGCACCTGATATGTGATGACGTAATCGGAATGACGCAGTTTAGGGTAAACATTCGCCAACAGATGAGTGTACACTGTCGGGAATAAAGTCTTGATGCGGTTATCCTTTGCATCCGGTTCCATATCGGAATCAATAATCTGCAATAAACTGTCGCGATTGGCGAGTGCTGATCTTTCTACATATTCCCGAAGTCCGTGCCAGTCTTCCGGTGTAAAATCAGTTTTGATAAAACCATTAGGGAAATTGTATAGATCTTCGACATATTTACGCAGGGTTTCCGTGCGACCTTTTGCCAAACGCTCATTGTTATTATAGCTGCCTTCGGGCGATGCGAAACCATTGATTGAGATTGATGTAATAGTTATGTCCGGATCCCCTTTGACAGAGTCGATTGTAGCGGTGATTTTGCTTAACTCTGCTGGGTTATTCATATATTGAGGATGCAGTTCGGTGCGGTTGACAGGAAAATTGATATATGCGCTCCCCGTGAGGTCAAAAATTTTGACAGTATCGGCGGCATTTAGTGCTTCCGTAGTGTTCGCACCGGTAAGTCCCAGGTAGTTATAGCGAGGAGTGAACTCGGGGCGTTTCACTTTTGCTACGTCATCGCTATAGACAGTTGCGGTTTTGTTGCAGCATACCTTGCGCTGTGAGCGGATTTGCAACGTGGCATTGTCCATCCACTTGAGCAGGGGGACGCTGGCAGAATAGCTGATGTTGTCGTGTTTGCCTGACTGATACATGCAGACGCTGTCCAGATCATTGTTGCGTACATGGCGCATGTATAGGTTGCGTCCGCTGATGAGCACAGAGGTGAATACTGCCGAATCAGCCTTATTATCGGCAATAAGAACCGGCGTTATAAGGTACTCACGATTGGATGATGGATGCAATTCCTTCGCATCGAGATTCATGCGCAGGATAAGGCGTGAGTCTTGTCGGAGGATGGCGATGTCGGATAGCGGCAGTGCATTGTCTATGGCACTCTGCGCCACAGCCGGCGGTGCTGACAGCGCAAACTGTGCTGCAATGGCTGCTAAATATGCGGCTTTTTTCATAATTGTCATGATGATTAGGCTTGAGGCTTAAAATACGTACACTAAATTGATGGCGGCTTTGGTGGGACCCACGTAGTTGTGGCTTTTCCCTGATTCGATCTTTTTGCCGCAGTCGGCGCAGCGGAAACGATCGTAGCGGGTATAGCTCCAGCCGATGCCTATCTCCGCTTCCAAGTTCCAGTGTTTACCCAGAATCCATGCATAACCATAGCTGACGCCTGCACCGATGCACCAACCCTGGAAACGAGTGCCGGTCAGTTTGGAGAAATCCGT
>DAWBVG010000565.1:0-2729 GCA_052279865.1 Muribaculaceae bacterium | reverse complement strand
TCGGATTTGTGTATAAGTTACTGGGTGCATGCTGCTATTTGAGCGTTCCGTAATTTTTTTCTTAGTATTTTTTTGGAGGGGTGGCCAAAAATCACTTTTTTTGTAAAAAAAAGAACTAATGTCGGAATTGTTGGAATTGCACCGTGCCTCTGCCGGTTCGGGAAAAACATATACGCTTGCGAAGAAATACCTTTGGTATTACCTCACCGTGAAGGAGGAGAATGGTCCGCGTCGGTTGCGTACCGTGCCGGAACTTAATGATTCTCTGAATCATATCCTTGCAATAACTTTTACCAACAAAGCCACCAATGAAATGCAGCAACGCATCGTTGAGAAACTCGATGCGTTGGCTTTTCCTCCCGCCGGAAAGTCGCCTGATTATATGGATGATTTCTGCCGTGATCTTCATGTCTCTCCTGCCGAACTCAGTAAAGTGTGCCGACGTGCGTTGTATATACTTCTTGAAAACTATTCCGAGTTTCAAGTATCCACAATCGATTCCTTCTTTCAGCTTGTGCTCCGCACATTTGCTTATGAAACGGATCTCAATGATTCCTACACCATAGAACTCGATTCCGATTATCTTGCCCGAGTGGGCATTGATGCCACCCTTAACGATATTGAAGAGAAGAAGGCATCGGCGAGTGTGATGCACTGGATAAACATTCTCATGGACCGTGGTCGCGAGTCGGGAGAGAAGTGGAATATCTTTCAGAAGAAGGATGATGGCAAATCGATCTATTATCGTTTCATGAAGTCGGTGGGTAAACTCGAGAATGAGGATTTCAAGCAGATCCGTGATTCTCTTGAAGAATATTTTGACCGCACTCCCGATCTGCCGGAGCTTTACTATGCGCTTGATGAAAAGTATAACGCACCCCTTCATGCTCCTTTTGAGCGAATGAGAGCGGCAGCGTCGCGGCTTGAATCGGTCATGCTTTCTGCCTGTTCCGATCCGACAAAAGATAAATTCCGCGATCATGCACGCAAATCACTGCGTTGCAAATGGAACAAACAACCTAAAAACACCGATGTCTCATTCTCTCCTCTTAAAGATGAATCGTTCGAAGGGAATACGTATCTGAAACGAAAGAAAGCGGATCCCGAATTTTACGGCGAAGCGGAACCTCTCTATCGTGAGATGATAGCCGCGCGTCTCGAATGGCTCGGAGAGTTTGATTCTCCCGCTTATAAACACTGGAATCTGTATAAAAAGAATTTCCCGTATCTGGGACTTCTTTCAGTAACGCTCCGTAAGCGTAGGGAATATCTTGAAGACAACAACAGTGTGGAGCTTGCAGAGACTAACTCTTTGCTCAGCCGTATCATCGGAGAGGATGACGCGCCGTTTATATACGAACGTCTCGGCACGCGTCTCAATCATTTCCTTATAGACGAGTTTCAGGATACGTCGCGGATGCAATGGAACAATCTCCGTCCGCTTCTTTCAGAAAGTTTGAGTCGGGGAAATGAAAACCTCCTTATCGGCGATGCCAAGCAAAGTATATATCGTTTCCGTAATGCTGATCCATCGCTCATCGCAGAGAAGGTGGAAAACGAATTCGGAAATGTGCGTACACTCGGCGATGCTCCGGGTGAAAACACTAACTGGCGCAGTGATCCCAATATTGTGGAATTCAACAATGGTTTCTTTGCAAGCCTTTCCGAAAGACTCACGGAGGAGATCGAAAATGAATCGGGCGAGAATACGGGACTTGATTATCGGTCGCTCTATGGCAATGTCCGGCAGAAAGTGCGTCCGCGAAAAGAGGGAGAACCGGAGACTCCCGGCGGATATGTGGAAATAAATATCGTTGCAGCCGAGAAGAAAGAGGTTGCCAAGGAGCAGATTGTGGCGCAGATGCCCGGTATTGTAATGGAGTTGCTTTCGCGTGGCTATCATCTTGGAGACATTGCATTTTTAGTAGACACCAACGCTGAAGGGGAGGCGTTGATAAACGAGTTTACGCGCTTTAATTCCGAGTCAGAAGAGGGAACACCCAAAATAGAGTTTATCTCGGAGCAGTCGCTGAAAGTAGCGTCATCGCCATCCGTAAAATTGATTCTGACCACACTCGAAACTATTGGACGTGGCACAAATCCGGAAGTGAGAACAGGTGGTGATGCTGATAAACGAGGTGTGGTCGATTGGGACGATGTGCAGTGTAATTTCAGGGTGTTTGCGCTTCGCAATCCGGGATTGTCCACTCCCGAACAGTTGGAGAAATTTATTGCTTCCGGTTCTGATACGGATGCAATAGCCGAGATGCTTGCCGAGATGCAGGCTGTCACGCTTCCCGCGCTTGTGGAGGGTATCGCCGCTACATTCCTTCCCTCGGATATGCGCAGACGCGATGCTCCGTTTATCGCAGCTTTTCAGGACATAGTGCTGGAATATTGCGAATCGCGCCCGTCGGATATCGGCTCTTTCCTGCAATGGTGGGGTAGACGCGGCTCGAAAGCCTCGATTTCCTCTCCGGAAGGGATGGATGCGGTCAATGTCATGACTGTTCATAAAGCCAAAGGTTTGGAGTTCCCGTGCGTGGTGATACCTTTCGCGCAATTTTCATTTCTCACGCCTCCGAAAGGGAAAACGGAATGGAGATGGGTGAAACCGGCAGTGATAGAGCTTGGTGAGCGTGAATTACCACCTTTCGTCCCGGTCGATACATCTTCAGAGATGGAAGGTACAGCCCACGAACCTGTCTATAGGGAATATATTGATATGG
>DAWBVG010000564.1:0-1843 GCA_052279865.1 Muribaculaceae bacterium | reverse complement strand
TCAATTACACATTTAACATTTCAAATTACTCATTATTTAAAAGTTCGCGGTAGAGGCGGAGGTAGTCGCGGTAGCGGTCTTGCTTGCGGAAATTGGCTTCTGCAAAGGCGCGGCATTGCGCAGCGTATGATTCCTTGCCGCGTGCGGAAATATCACGGACTGCGGCAAGCAAGCCTGCTACATCCCCTTGTTCTACGATGCTGCCTGTGGCAGGAGTCACAACCTCTATGCTACCGCCGGTGCGGTAGGTCACCACGGGCGTGCCACACGCTATCGATTCAAGATTCACTGTAGGATAATTATCCTGCCAGGTAGGATTCACAAACGCCGTGGCGGCGGCGTAAAGGCGCGCCAGTTCCTCCACGTTGTCTGTGCGGCGGATGGCTGTAATATTTTCCGGCAACCGCTTCCGCGTCTTATCGTCAACACCCACGAGAACAATCCTTTCGTCGGAGGTAACCATCCGCGACATTGTTATGAAATCATCAAGTCCTTTCTCCGTACTCCAGATACTCGCCAAACCGAGTATGATGGTCTTATACTGTGATAAACCGTATTTATCCTTTACCTCCTCAACATCTGGCAAGGGACGGAAAACATCGAGATCGATACCGTTGTGTATCACCCTGAAATCACATTCCTTAAGAAAAGATTTTCTCATCTCCTCACGGATCCAGTCGGAAACAGGCACTATCACGAACCGTCCTTTCGGTAAAGAAGTGAAGGCTTTGCGCTTATCAAGCCAGTTTTGCGCCGACCTGTCGAACAGCCAGCTCTTCGGGAAAGCAGAACGTTGGGGACATTTGTCACACCCGTTTTGCCAGCGATTGCAGCCGGCAAAAGAATAATAATAACAATGCCCGGTATAGAGCCAGCAATCATGAACGGTCCAGACGACACGTCGGTTGGTGCGGGCGAGGTAGTCGAAGAGGAGACGGTAATTGAGGAAATATCCGTGAATATTATGAATATGCACGATATCCGGGTCGAGACGCTCGATTTCGGCGATAAAGCGGCGTGTAGCGGCAGAAGAGGCAAGACCATGACGGTCGGTAAGACGGGTGTAAAGACCGTGACGCGCCACATCGAAGCGGCTGCCTACTGGTATCGTCTTCGAAGAGGAGGACATCTCGTCGTCGCGTCCGCGACTGTATGCGACATAGCTCTCCCACCCCTCAGCCATCGCTACCTCCCCTATCTCGCGCATAATGCGCCCGGTGGAGGTAGACTGCCGAAGCACCGGATTTATCTGCAATAGTTTCACAACAATATATTTAGTTTTTTTGACAGGAGAACAGGAGAAACAGGAGATCTATATTTTTATTTTTGAACATTAGTACATTAGTTGCATTAGAAACATTAGACTTTTGTATCTAACTATTGTCACTACTGGTCGCGGCAAGGCTTCGCGTCGGATCGTAGCTGCTGTTGCTTGCAACTGCAGCATCTATCGCGGGAACCGCGACACGGCAGCGGAATTTTATCGTTTGTTTGTGCGACAGTTGCGAGCAACCGTCGCTCCGGTTTGAGACGAAGTTCACGACTATAATCTGAGGCAATCTTTCGCCTCAAACTTAATTAAACATTACCCATTCAACATTGCACATTCTCAAAGAGAGCCATCCACTGCTGCATCACTGCAGCTTCGGAGAAGCGGTCGGTGACGCGACGCGCTTCCGCACCCATGCGCTTGCGCAGGGCATCGTCCACCATTACGCGCGCCATGGCGTCGGCAAGCATTTCGACATCTCCCGTCCGTACCAGCAATCCGTTGACTCCCGGCTCGATGATGTCGCGCGGTCCACACTGACATGCGAATGATACACACGGCACTCCACAAGCC
>DAWBVG010000563.1:0-4327 GCA_052279865.1 Muribaculaceae bacterium | reverse complement strand
CTCTAACGTTGTTGCTGTTGCTTGCAATGGCAGCACAATCAAAGTATAAAATCCCGCTTCCTTGCTGCATTGCTCCTGTTGCATGCAACATCAGCTACGACTTGACACTCACATAAGAGACGCATCTATTCTTCTTTTATCTTGCCTATAGTCCTTATATATCAGTCACGAACCCGCTAATGAAGATTTAGAATTATTGATATTTTGCATCGCGGACACCCTCATACCTATGGCAAATCGGGTGAGACACGGATATTTCGGATTGAACGCGGATTTATTTTCAAAACCATTTCGGCACATAGGCACACAGCGGATTCGGCAGCAATCAGCTGCCGACGGAGAGTCGCGGATCGAAACCGATGGTTACGGATCAATTTACGATGTCAGTCAACTAAAATTAGGCTTGTACACTGGCTTATACAGTGGCGACATAGTCCGCAACCATCGGCTACAATCCGCGCCTCCCGTCATATGCCGCAAGGCAAATGAATCCGCGATAAGATGTTGAGAATTTGTAATATTAAAGATCCGCATGCCATCCGCCAAGTCCGCGTACAACCTGAGACACCGCAAGGTGAGAGGGATCCGCGATGCTTTAAATCCTTACTTTATAAAGTATTATAATAACTTTATGATTCATAATACCATATTATCTGCCTCAATGCTTGGCGTCTTCGCAGGAGCGAAGCGACCTTCCCGTAATCCGAATCAAACTTCGCCCTTTGCGCCTTGGCGACAAATATTTAAATAAAAAACAATTGTAAGATGCACCTGAAAACTGTTTAATTTAATCCATGTAATCGAAAGTTAATCCCAAACGCTTTCTTTGCCGTATAATTTTTTTTTAATGCCTTTGCTTCTTTATATTTCCCGCATATCATATAAATATAATACAAATTTGAATCATATACATGAAAAATTCTGTTGTCAGGTTTCTTTAATATTTTGGTATTTATAGTCCTTAACAGACGTTTGTACCAAGGAAGACTATATGTAATAACATATTCTAAAAAGTCTTCTTTATGTCTGATTTTGTCGAGAGTTGGCAATACATAATCTTTCAGCGTAGAACAAACCAGATCTTTTGTTTTCGTATAGTTATGATTTAGCCGAAACTTAAATGATTCGTTTATGTGTTTTTTCTCTTTAAACATTCCTGTTTCTGCATTTAACGGACATTCATCGGCTGAGGGAAATTCTCTAATAGTTCCTCTGGCATACATTTGATATTCGGCACATGTTACTCCAACTCGTATTGAAAAATCCAAAGCTCTGTAATCTTCATCTATTCCCCATCTATCTTTATATACACTAATGCACCAATCCACATCGCCGGCAACAGTATGGAAATTAGTACGTTTCTTATTAAATCCTGCTGACTTTAAAAGAGGGGCGACATAATTCTTAATCATATCGTTGTATTGATCCTTAAGAATCTGCTTTTCCTCTTCCGTCATAGTTCGTAGCGTTCTCATACATGCCGAATTATTAGTTTACATACAAATATATTAACTTTTATTCAGCTAAGAAACATCATCAGCTAAAAGTTTTAAACAAACATGTAAATTACTCCGTTTGCCCGGCTATACCCTGCTCTGCGTAGCTGCTGTTGCTTGCAACTGCAGCCTCGAAACAAGAAATCGGAACTTAATCCTTTGTTTGTGCTGCAGTTGCAAGCAACAGCAGCTACGACTTGACAGCAATGCTCCGCGACTTCGCTGGAGCGAAACGACTTTCCTGGATTTCGAATCAAACCTTGCCCTTTACGCCTTGGCGTCAAATATAACATCAAATATAACATCAAATATAACATCGAACAAAACATCTCGATAGTTAGGTGTCAGCATGGTTTTAATCGTATATAAATACGAATTAGTATAACTATTTACCATGAAAATATTCAACATATTCAAGACTTCTGTTTTATACGGCATGATAATCGCGAATCTTTCTAATGTTTCCGCTCAGTCTGCCACGAAATTCACTACAACTGCCGATAATATCTGGAAAGAATCAAGAATCAAATTATCTGCAAATACCAAAATTTCTCCTGCAATTACTATTGATGGGAATGAGCAAGGTATACCCCTTCGTGCCTGGGGAACAACATTCAACGAACTTGATTGGGATGCGTTGTTGATGCTTTCCAGAGATGAGCAGGAGGAAATCATGCGCAACCTATTCGCATCTGATGGGGACCTTAAATTCACAAGGGGGCGCATTTCCATGAATTGCAATGATTATGGACGTTCATGGTATAGCTGCGATGAAGTGGCTGGTGATCTTGAATTGCGTCACTTCAATATCGAACGTGATAAACAAAGCATCATTCCTCTTGTCCGCGCCGCGCAGAAATACAATCCGAATCTTACATTCTGGATCTCACCCTGGAGCCCGCCAAGCTGGATGAAAATCAATCATGATTATCCTGTGGTCAGCAGCAAATATAACAATGCCAATCCTGATGTAGACTATCTGCTCTATGGTTCTCTCGAAGGTATCGATGAGGATGAAATGAAGTTTTTGGGTGAAAGGAATGGTAAGTTTCCGCGCAAACTTGCTACTCAGGATTATTTCATTCAGGATCCACGCTATCTACAGGCATATGCAAATTACTTCTGTAGATTTATTGATGAATATGGGAAACAGGGCATACCTATCGACATGGTAATCTATCAGAATGAAGCTTATAGCTATACTCCATACCCCGGTTGCCCTTGGACAGCCGAAGGTACAATCCGTTTCAACCGCGACTATCTCTCCCCCGCTCTAAAAAAGAATCATCCCGAAGTGAAACTATATATTGGCACATTCAATACCAACAGACAGGATCATGTGGAGAAAATATTGGGTGATAATGGTCTTCGCGAATGCATCGCCGGGGCTGCATTCCAATGGGAAGGGCGAGAAATATTGCCACAGATAAGAGAGCAATATCCCAATCTTCATTATATTTGTTCGGAAAGTGAATGTGGCAACGGCTCGATGGACTGGAAAGCCGGAGAACATACCTTCTTCCTTATTGCCGACAATATGGGTAATGGTTGTGATGAATGGTATAACTGGAATTTCCTCCTCCCCGACAATGGAGAAAGCCGCTGGGGATGGAAGCAGAACGCTTTAATTCAGGTTGACTCTCAAACCCGTAGATTCCGATACACTCCGGAATACTACGCTGTTAAACATTTCACCAACCTTATTACCCCTGGGAGTCGCATGGTAGGCTACAGTCCTCGCACAAAAGACAACAATCTTATGGCGTTAGCTTATATCACCCCTGATAATAAGCTTATTGTCGTGGCAGGAAATTTTGAAGAGAAACAGCAGCCACTAAGCGTGAAAATAGGTAACAAATACCTGAATGAAACTCTCGCGCCCCATTCTTTCAATACATTCGTAATTCAACTTTCGCAAAAGCGGAGTTGAAGCTTACGAAACTTTCTAAATTCGATAAGAGTACAAATATTTCCAATTCTCAGGAGCTGCCGGTGCATTCTCGTATTTATGGAATGTACCGGCATTTCCATTGTATGCTTCGGTCACATAAAAATGACACAGACCTATTCCACAGTCCAGAACAGACAGCTTGCTTTTGGGCTTATAATAAAAATGAACCACATCGCCATCGACAAGAGCTCTCCAGGGCTGTGAATTTGTAGATGATGGTGCCAGACGCATCATTTCAAGCGACTCGCCGAATCTACCGTTTTCCTCTGCGGGGCGCTTGAAATTATCCGTAAAAAAGAGTTCATCAAAAGGTTTTCGTTTACTGCTACCAAATGTCATACGTGTAATTTTCTCAATCAATCTTTGATTCGATGCAAATCCTACCGGAGAAATAACGCGTAATTCTTCCCCTGCGCGCCATGAATCGCCACGTTCGAAATCCGAACCTTTAAACGTAGCTGCTATCCAACAGGTTCCTAAACCGTGTTCTGTAGCTTTCAGCACAACCTGCTCAAACCTAAAACCGGCAGACAAAGCTGATGCTTCATCATCACCCATTGAAATGAGGAAAAAATCTGAAGCACCTTTTATCACACCATACGTACTTGGCTTATAGCCTTTCCTCATGTCAAATTCCCTAAGACGTATGGAGACATTCCCTCCGAATGGACAATATGAGTCATTTATGGCTTTATTTAGAGATTGCTTCAAGATTTCTGACAATACCTCGCCGTTATAGCTTCTTACAGAACGACGTGTTTTGATAGCCTCAAGTATATTCATAAATCTATAAGTAAGTAAGAAAAATTAACCGATATATGTAAGTAATGAAATCTTGCACTATAAAACTTGTTCTTTTTGGCTGTTTTCACCTTGTAAT
>DAWBVG010000562.1:0-4522 GCA_052279865.1 Muribaculaceae bacterium | reverse complement strand
CTGATATTTCTGGAGCGGTTCAGCCACTATGCTTGTCGCCTCGTTGGTAAGTCCGTCGTTGTTGACGGCTTTCTGGGTCTTGGATTCCTCGGCGACTTTTACGCGGGGGTCGTTGAGCGATGTGTTGGGACGCTGTTTCTCAGGGTTGAACCAGAGATATACAGTGCATGGCTGGCCCTTGTCGTCGAGGCGGTTGGTAAGTTCCGCCACGCGACCCTCGGCGTAGTCTTTCTGCTGCTGTTCTGTCAGGGGGATTTTCGCCCATTTGGAAAGGGGCTTGATCTTGCCGTCCTTCGTGAGCCACGACGACTGCTGCTGATTAGTGGTGCCGCTCTGCGTCTGTGTCTGCGACTGCGCCTGTTCCTGCTTTCTGACTGCGCCGGGTACGAACTCCACACCCTTGCGGTCTGCCGACACCTGAAGCACCACGTTGTAAGTCTTGCCGTTCTTGTCGGTTATCTCTTTCGGAGGGAGTGCCATGCCCTGTTTGAGCTGGGCGACCTCGGCGTCGGTCAGCTTGGTCTGGCCCACGGTGTCGCGGACACGCACATCCTTGACGGGGACGGAGACGATTTCGTTGGTATATCGGTCGATGCTGACGTATGACGGCACTTTATCGCCGTTCTTGTCGGTCAGTTCCACGCCCTTGCCGAGATTGCCGGTCTCGCGAAGCACCGTTTTCTCATCTTTGGAGAATTTGTAGCCGTTGAACTCTTGGTCGAGTTTCGGCTCACGATGTATGAAGTGAGGCACCACCTTGATATTGCCGTCTGCATCGGTTCGGAATGACAGTCGCGCGTCGATGGGGAATTTCTCTCCGGCGAATGTCGGGGTGACGGTGACGACCCTTGACTTGCGGTTGTAGAGCATCTCCCGGAGGTCTCCCGATTTTTCCAGCTCGTCGCGGTCAATGCCCCATTTCTCCTTGAGGTTCGCCCAGTCGATTTTGCTCTCGTCGATGGCGGAGTGTCTGGTCTCCTTCGCGGGTGCCTGTGCGTTGGATTGTGCCTGCTGTTCCTCCTGCGGGGAGCCTGCCGGCGACTGCTTGGGCTGTTCAGCCGTCTGCGCCGCCTCCTGATTGTTGTCCTGCGTAGCCTGCGGGAGATCAACCTTGTTGTTCTTCAGCATATCGGCATTGGCAACCGGGTCTTTTGCAAAGTCCCCGATTACGGTGCCGACTGTCTCGTAGCGGTCGGCGGGTACACGGAAGAATCCGAAGGTAGTGGGGTTCTTGCACTGTCGCACGAAGTTGGAGAGGAAAGCCTCCAGCGGGTTCTGTCCTTTGGAGAATTTCACGAGGTCAGAGAGTTTCGCCGACTTGACATCGGTCATCTTTGGTGTGCCGTCCTCGTTGAGTCCGGTCACCGCGCCTACCTGCCCGGTATCGTTGTTGCGGGCGATAAGCACTTCTTCTAAGTTCTGGTCTTTTGCCATAAATTAAAAAGTGTTTTGGGTTTGATACTTGCGCCACCGAAGTGACGCGGGATTATTTGTGTGTGAAAGTGTGTCTGTCTTTTATGAATCGCGGCTGGCGAACACCTCGGCGACATCCGCCACCCGGTATGTTATCTTGCTGTTCTTCGCCGTGCCGTGCTTGGTGAAGGGTATCTCGCCGTTCTTTCTCATGTCGCAGAGTTTACGGTCGGAGACGCCGTACTGCTCACAGACCTCTCGGCTCGTCATGGTCTGTTTGTCGGGGTCAAGTATGGAGAAGCCTTGCAGCAACCCGATGAACTTACGCCCGAATCCGTCAAGACGGTCGTCAAGCCTTGTCTCCAGCTCCTTTATCATCCGGCAGATGATTTTGAACTCCTGTGAACTGATCATACGGAGGGAACCTTTTTGTATTTCTTTCTGATTTCCTCCAGAGTGGCCTCGCTCCATTTGAGGTTGAGGCGGCGGATTGCCTTCAGCAAGGGCGCGAGATTATAGAATACCTCGCGTCCGCGCTCTATCCATGTGAGCTGGTAGCGGCGTCGCACCCGCTGGAGTTGTCGGGTTGACATATTTAGCAGACGGGCGGCCATCGCGTTGGGGATGGGTGGGATTGATGTGATTTCATCTTTCTCATCCTTCGCCTCTTTTTTCTTTCGCTCCTCTTTCGTAAGGAGGTTGAGTATCAACGACAGGGTTTCTTCGAGAGTGACCGTGCGCTGATAGAGTGTTTCCAGTGTAATCTGTTGTTCCATTTTTTTCTCGGATTTAGTGTTACGCCGGCAAAGTTAGGGAGGGACGGAAAGGTCACTTGGGAACGTTCCGGGAACATTCCCGAAAATAATTTTCAGCCGAATAAAGACAAAGCGCCGGCTGTTGATATGCAGCCGACGCTCTGTCAGTGAGTTAGCTATATATCAACTAAAAATCGAGGTCTCCGAGATTTTTTGCGAGATTTTCCATGTCGTGGCTGATTTTCTCGTTGGTGATACGGGCGTAGATCTGTGTGGTCTGGATATTTGTGTGGCCGAGCATCTTGCTCACCGATTCTATGGGGACACCCTTGCCGAGTGTCATCGTCGTTGCGAAGGTGTGGCGCGCCAGATGAAACGTGAGATTCTTCTCGATGCCGCAGATGTCGGCAATCTCCTTCAGATATGCGTTAGTCTTCTGATTGCTCAGAACAGGGAGCAGGATTCCATCAAGGAATTTTCCTTCATATTTTCGGAGAATCTTCTCGGCAGTCGGGAGAAGCGGAACATTAACATTGGTCTTAGTTTTCTGTCTGTGGGTGACAATCCACAACTTGCCGTCAAACATTTTTTTGATGTTGTCGGCACGGAGTTGTGCGATGTCAGCATAGGCCAGACCGGTATAGCACGCGAAGATGAAAACATCACGAACTTGGTCGAGACGAGGGATAGAGATTTCTTTTGTCGCTATCGACAACACTTCTTCCTCCGAAAGATAGCCACGGTCAACTTTCTCCTGTGTCATCTTATATGACAGATAAGGATCGGGGAAAGAAATGCCGTCTCTTTGAGCCTTTATGATTACCATCCTCAACAGTTGGAGGAATTTGTAAACCGTATTCTGCTTGCACTTGTATGTGTTTGCGAGAAACACGGCAAAGTCAGTCAGGAATTTGGGCTTCAGTTCACGAAGTGGAATGTCGGTGCGGTTGTATTTGACCTTCATAAATTCTACGACACGGCGTTTGCATCGTTCATATTTTTGATAGGTCTTGTCGCTCCTGTTGATACCAATCATCTTTTTTGTCTCTGCAAGAAACTCATCGTAGATCGGCATGAGCGATTCTGCTTTGGCTGTTACGCCCATATAGGCGTTCTTCACCATCTCGGCTGTAACATACCCGTGGGTTTTCTGCAACTCATAATAATGGTCTTGCAGTACATACCGTATTTCTTCTATACGCTTGTTAAAGTCGAGTATCTTTTGTGTGCGACCGATTGCTTTGGCCGCTTTTGAATCCCACAGCTCTGGCTCTATGCTCAGGGTGGAATTTAGTCGTTCATATTCGCCGTTGACAGTAATGCGGATGACAATCGAACATTTGCCGTCGCGGTTGACTTGATTTCGACGAATTACGAACATCACTTTGAAGGTGTTCTTTTTCATCTTAACGCTGGATTTAGTGTTATCAGTCGCATCGTTGTCGAGCAACTGGAATGATAACGGATTCTACATTCAGATGGATTGGACACTTCAAAGTCTAAACATGGTCATATCTGCGACATAGTGCGTTTTTAACATCGGCGACAGAATCCAGACACGGGTTGGATACGCTGTCAGACAGTGAATTGACTAACTGTTTCTGGTGCGATTTCAGACATCATCTTTAACATAGCGTCTTGTCGTTGTTAAAATGTCGCCGATATTCCGGTTTATGACACAGATGCGTCTTTAGAACCTACTGTGACATAGGCAAATACAACGCTTTTTGGCACTAACTCGGCACTAAAACCGGACAAAACCGCTATTAGTGCCTAAAAATGACGCTTATTTTCGCATTTGTGTCCGAAGTATGTCTTTGTAACACTCTGTCCGACATTTTATTAGGCTCGTATTTGGCACTATTTTGGCACTAAAACCGAGGTTGAAATTCTTAGTGCCATTTTAGTGCCAAAACTTTGTCTGATGGGGTCTTTTCTTGGTCTGATTTCGGTCCTGAATCGAAAGGATTAGACACGAAAAAACCGCAGAACTATTTGATAGTCTGCGGTTTGTCGCTTAAAGGCTGATTTCTGTCGCCTTAGGTTGCGGAAAGACAGGGATTCGAACCCTGGGTGCCAAAAGGCACAACGGTTTTCGAGACCGCCCCGATCGACCACTCCGGCATCTTTCCTCAGTCGTTTTTGATAGCGTGCAAAATTACTACTTTTTTCTGATATACACCAAATTTTTCTCTATAATTTTATTTGTACCGTTTTTTTAGTATATTTGTAATGCCGAACATTCGGTTCAAACGTTATAAGTATATAAATTCAACTTTCGCAAGCGTAAAGTTGAAGTTTATACGTTTAATCGCGTAAGCGCAGTTTATGAGTTTATTTGTTTGATGCTTATG
>DAWBVG010000561.1:0-1910 GCA_052279865.1 Muribaculaceae bacterium | reverse complement strand
CTTTCTCTTATTATTCCGATTTTCGGAGACTCCTACGCAATCATGCTAATATCTTTCTCCCTCCTCGGAATAGGCAACGCTGTGATGCAGACTTCTCTCAATCCTTTAGTAACTAACCTTATCAGTGGCGACAAATTAGCATCAGCTCTTACTTTTGGTCAATTTGTAAAAGCCATAGCTTCATTCTTGGCTCCGATTATTGCTACATGGGGAGCAACAACCCTATTCCCTACTTTCGGACTCTCCTGGCGCATCCTCTTCCTTATATACGCAGTTATCAGTGTTCTTGCAGTAGCAGCTCTCGGAGCAACCCCAATCGAAGAGGAGCGACCCGACAAAGCATCCGGCATACGTGAATGCGTGAAACTTCTCGGACGTCCCTTCATTCTCTTATGCTTCATTGGCATAATGTGTCATGTCGGAATTGATGTCGGCACAAACACCTACGCGCCAATGATTATCATGGAGCGCCTTAATTTCTCACTCGAAGACGCTGCATTCGCCACAGGACTCTATTTCATTTTCCGCACCCTTGGTGCATTCACAGGTGCATTCATCCTCCGGGTGATGAAAGCGAAAGTGTTCTTTGCCATAAGCGTAGTCATGATGGTTGCCGCAATGGTAATTCTCTTCACGGCTCATTCACAGGCTGCACTATATACAGGCATTGCACTCGTAGGCTACGGCAACTCCAACGTGTTCTCAATAATCTTCTCTCAGGCTCTTCTCTCTTCGCCCAATGAAAAGAATGAAGTATCTGGACTGATGATCATGGGGCTCTTCGGAGGTACAGTCTTCCCGCTCTGCATGGGATATGCGGCAGATGCCTTCGGACAGCTCGGAGCTGTGGCTGTAATGACAGCCGGCGTGATTTATTTGCTCTGCTATACAATAAAAATCAAAAAAGAGGCATAATTAATATAGCAGCAAATATTAATTCAATGAAACTTATTAAATTGTTATTGTCATGAAAGACTTGGTAATTGGCATGGGAGAAGCTCTTTGGGACGTTCTCCCCGATGGTAAAAAAATAGGTGGCGCTCCTGCCAACTTCGCGTATCATGTTTCTCAGTTTGGACTCCCAAGCCTTGCTGTAAGTGCGATAGGAGATGATGCATTAGGTAAGGAACTTATAGAGAATTTCGATGCAAAAGATGTAAAATATCATCTCGACACTGTCCCTTATCCCACAGGCACAGTGCAGGTAGAACTCGATGAAGCCGGCGTACCGCAATATGAGATTAAGGAAAACGTTGCATGGGATAACATTCCATCCACCGAAGAACTAAAGGCAATCGCAGCCGAGACAAAAGCGTTCTGCTTCGGTTCCCTTGCTCAGCGCAACATCGTATCGCGCACAACCATTCAGGAGTTCCTCGAATCAATTCCCAAGGAAAATGATCCGTTGATCGTATTCGATGTAAACCTTCGTCAGGGCTTCTACAACAAAGAGATACTGTGCAGCTCAATGAAAGCTTGCAATATCCTGAAGATAAACGATGAGGAGTTGGTTACAGTAAGCCGTATGTTTGGATATCCCGGCATAGACCTTCAGGATAAATGCTGGATTCTTCTCGGCAAATACAATCTCAAGATGCTCATTCTCACATGTGGCATCAACGGAAGCTACGTATTCACCCCCGGTGAAGTCTCCTTCCTACCCACACCGAAAGTAGAAGTCGCAGACACAGTCGGTGCCGGAGACTCCTTCACAGCCGCCTTCATCGCCAGCATCCTCAAAGGCAAGACCGTAGCCGAAGCGCATCACAAAGCCGTAGCAACCTCAGCATTCGTATGCACCCAACACGGCGCAATGCCCACTCTACCCTCCACCCTCACAGAGTAGAGGCATTAGGCTTTAGGGGAATTAAATCGTAGCTGCTGTTGCTTGCAACTGCAGTAAAACCAAG
>DAWBVG010000560.1:0-7058 GCA_052279865.1 Muribaculaceae bacterium | reverse complement strand
ATGTGTATAAGAGACAGGTTATCAATGTAGTGCTGAAAACACCTACACCTCTCGATGGTCTGCAGGGACAGGTGAGAGCCGGATACAATCAAACTCATTACGGCTCGTATGGCGGTGCACTTGCTGCCACCTATGCGATCAAGGACTGGACCTTTGATTTGAACTATGGATTGTCAAGGACAAAATCATGGAATCAGGAGGAAACCCATTCAAATCATCTATTCAATGGAAATCGCACCGTGATTGAAGACAACATGCGTCGCATTGGTCAAAACTGGAGTAATACAATATATGCGTCCGCAGCCTGGAAAACTCTAAAACTCACATATAACGGTCAGATAATTTCTGACTCTAAAAGGTGGGGATTGTCATCAGGTACGCTGGGCGATTTCACAAATGCCTACAATATGCTGTCCCCAGTTGGTTATCACAATATTGCCTTGCGTTATACTGCACCTTTCGGTATGACGTTGGGTGGTGATTATACCCGGTATTCAGAAAATCGTTCCCAATCATTGTTTAAGGATGCCGATTATCTGCTTGGTTCAGAGAATCGTCAGTATATAAACCGCTGGCATGTGTATATTGATCAGCAACATCAGCTTGGGAAATGGTTATTTAACTATGGTGGTGAGTACCAGCATACTGAAGATCAGAGCTCGCAGCACAACTATCCATATGATATGCCGGCTTTTGATGATGTAATCAACGAGGATGTGGCAAGTTTCTATGTCGGCACCCAGCGTTCATTCGATTGGGGGGTATCGTTCAATGTTTCCGCAAAAGGTGAATATTATCACAATAAATATCGGCACAACTGGAATTTCATTCCTCAACTCGGAGTTACATACTACAAAACTCCGAAAAGTATCTTTCAACTTAATCTAAGCACGCGACGCATTTATCCCACATATTGGGAATTGCATGGTGGCACAAGCTATATCAACGATTATTCCATGGTGATCGGTAATCCGAAGTTGCAGCCCTACATTCAGTACGACACTCAGTTCAATTATATTTTTAAGCAGAAGTATGTTGCGACGCTGTATTTTCAATATGGCGACAAGACTACCGTGCAGCTGCCGTATCAGTCGCCCGATGCCCTCAATCTCATCTATCAGACAATAAATATGGACTATGAACGTGTCGTTGGACTTAATCTCTACGCTCCATTTGGGGTGGGATATATTTGGAATGCCTCCGCTTCTGCCAATGTTATGAACCGGCGTGCAAAAGCCAATCATTTCCACGACATAAGCTTTGACAACAGCAAATGGATTTTTTATGGCGCTATAAGTAACTCTTTCAAGTTCAGTCAGAACTGTCCCGTATCATTAACGGTTGATTTCAGTTATATTTCTCCGTCGTTACAGGGTATAGCGGAAATGTCCGGTTTGTGGAGAGTCGATGCCGGGGTTAAATGGCAGTTTGGAAAGAAACGTTGCTGTGAACTGGATCTGAAAGCTGACGACATATTCAACAAATGGTCGCCAACGATGACTATCAACGATGCCGGTCAGGATTATCGAATGAAAGTGAGAGGTATGACCCGCAATGTTAAACTGACATTCATTTGGCGATTCAACGGATTCAAGCCAAAAGACTCAGATATTGATACATCGCGCTTTGGCACAGGAGGATAAATGAAAAAATCCCCGCGCATCTCACGATGTGCGGGGATTTTCCTGCCTAAAAGGAGACGGAAAGACGAGTGCGGAAATCAGTTGAATGATTGAGGCACTCTCGAACCGTTCTTTGGGCAGACGATAGAAATTACTAATGTATATAACCCAAAATTTAGACAATTATGTTTTTCGTTGAGGCATAAGGATTAAGGTCTCATTGAAACATATCTAAGTCATGAAAAAAGTGTCGTCTTGATTTTGCTACAGTATAATTGATTATTATTTATTTAAGTTTTGCAAGCTCTTGAAGACGCGAGCAATGCTCGCTGAACAGAACCTTTCAGGTGTGTGTATAGCATAAACGACAAAATCGGCTGCGATATTGCAGCCGATTTTGTTAAATCGTTACATATAAATGTTAAAAATCAAGGATTATTTTTATGAACCATTGATTCTAATTTTCTATATTGCGGTATTATTCCCGGAAGGGGGCAAAACGGATGCCTGCTGCGCGTGAATGCAGATTTGCCATCTCAATAGCCGCTACAGCTGCTTCTGAGCCTTTGTTGCCGAGTTTGCCGCCCGCGCGGTCAAGAGCCTGTTCCAGGTTTTCGACGGTCAGCACTCCGAATATTACCGGCGTGCGTCCCTTGGCATTCAATTCCGCTGTCGCCTGAGCCACAATCTGGCATACATAATCAAAATGGGGTGTGTCCCCACGTATCACACAGCCGATTATTATCACAGCCGAGAGATCGGGCATTGATGTGAGAGCCATTCCGGCTGCATTGGCGAGCTCCACGGTACCGGGCACATCTTCGATGAAGAGGTTTTTGTCGTCTACACCGGCTTTATGAAGCACATCAATTGCGCCATCGCGCAATGCATGAGTCACTTCAGGATTCCATTTTGCAGTAAAAATTGCGCATTTGAAACCTTCGGCATCGATTATGCGAGGAATCTCGAGAGTGGCACCATTCGTATTCAATATTGTTGACATGATTGTTTTTAGGTTTTAGGTTTTAGGCTTTAGGCTTTAGGCTTGAGCTTGGAGATACGGCTCTTAGCTTCTTTCTGCACCTTGTGGAGGAAGGTTTTCCATCCGGATTCATTGCGGGCATAGGAGTCAAGAATCTCGATCAGCGCAAGGATATCTTCCTCAAGCTCGATTGTCTCAAGAGCGATGGCGTGGGGAAGAACCGCCTCAAGCAAACGTTTGGCGCGAGGGCGCATCTGACTGAGACGCATCATGATTTTTGCCATTTCGATGGTCATCTTCACTTCCTTGCGTGTCACTTTCCCTGCGCGTTTCTTCGAAAGCTTGATGGCTTCGGAGTAGAACTTAAGAGCTGCGCGGTAGTCACCTGTAGAGGCAAGTAATTCGCCAACGTTCCTCAGCGATTCAATAAGACGTTCGGTGGCAGCGCTTACACCTGCATTCACTTTATCATAAAGCACACCGGCGTTGATCTGCTGTTTTACCAGAAGTTCAAGAGTCTTTTTGCGCGAGCGCAATATTCGGGTGGAGAGTTCCATCGCGAGGATATGATACTTGCCGAAACGTTCCGCATCCTCTTTGATAAGGTTTTCAAGCACCTTGAAAAGAGTGTCGAGTTCTTTTTCGCTTTGCTTGTAATCTTTGAGCTGGAAATGTATTTCCGAAAGGTCAAAAAGCAGCCCTACGAGGAGCGCGCGGAATTCATGATCGGTATAGTTGGAGAATTCACGCAGTTCGCGCAGACCTTCCACTATGCGTTCCATCGCATCCATATAGCGGTTTTCCGCTGCGAGGCTTTCGGCTGTCTTGCGGCAGGTGAGCACTGCGTCAACTATTTCATGATCTCTGGTATTTTTGTCGACCTTCTTGAGATCAACGGGTATTTCTATCATTGTCATATCCTTTATTTTTATTGCCTCTCTCGATTATTTTATTGCCTCTCTTGATTTATGTCCAAGATAACCGCCATGATGGCGTTTGGCATAATCCTCTACAGAGAAACCGATTGCTTTCATTGTGGATACCACCAACACATCGCCCATAACTGTCATCATGGTGGTGGATGTGGTCGGAGTCATGCCCAGAGGGCACACTTCGGGTGCGCCTCCTGTCCATAATGCCACATCTCCTGTGCGAGCCAGAACACTGTTGGCATCTCCTGTTATAACGATTATTGGAATCTCGGGGTTCAATACTCTCGCGAGATCTATAAGTTCGAGAATTTCACGTGTTTTCCCTGAATTGCTTAGCAGGAGAAGGAGATCGTTACGTTGGATCACACCCAGATCGCCATGTTGTGCTTCGGAAGGGTGGAGAAACACGGACGGAGTGCCGGTAGAGCTAAATGTCGTGGCGATGTTCATGGCAATTTGCCCCGCTTTTCCCATACCCGATGTTATGAGTTTTCCGCCACGACGGTTCACGTGTTCCACGATCAATTCCACGGCGCGTCCATATGCGTCGCTGACAGGTATATTCAATATTGCGTCCGCCTCTCTGCGGAGTATGGAACGCATCTCTTCTTTTACATCTATCATCTTGTCATAGATTTTTCCAATGCGCGGCGCCAATGGTCGGGCATCGGGATGGAATGTTGTGTAGTTGGGTCGAAGCATACCATCACGGTTTCACAGGCTGATTTTATCTCGCCTGTTTTTTTGAGGGCGATAACCTGCAGCAGTTTGAAACTCCGTTCGGAGATGGATTCGCATCGTGTATAGACGGCAACTTCCTCACCGAAGAAAATCGGGGAAATATAGCAGCAGTCAACATTGGCTATCACTGTCTCAACCTTGCTCCATTCTATTATTCTTTCATGAATATTGCTGAAGAACCAGGCTTTACCCGTGTCATAGAAGGAGAGATAAACGGTGTTGTTGACATGTCCTAACACATCAACATCGCTGAAACGGATCTGGAGGTCCGTCTCATATTTGAATTCGGAGAGTGAGGGGATATTATGGGGATTCACTTTGGGTTAATGTTTAATTTTTAATGAGGAATGTTTAATTTTGAGGCCTTAGGTTTTAGGCTTTAGGTTTTAGGTCCATTCGGCGAAGCTTCTAATGCCTAAAGCCTAACGCCTAAAGCCTAAACCGCAAAACCTCACCCTGTAAACCGGATTTCTGAAATCACAGGCTTTCCGAGTTTGTCGTTGATCAGCTTTATGATTGAGGAGCGGTTCATTGTCAGTTCGTGTCTTAAGGCAGCTCCGGGAACCGGTATTGACATAATGCCGAGTTTTACGGTTGGGCGTCCGCAACAAGAGGCTACGTGGTCTCCGACAATCGGGCGCCATAGACTGATGGCGCGTTGCTCGTCGAGTCTCGCCGTCATGTTGCACTCCTGGATCGTTAACCTGAGCACATCTCCTATTGATTGCGCCTCATTCCGTCTCATCGGTTGTGGAAATCAGATTGAAACTTCCGTCAGACACTTCGAAAAGACGACTCTCTCCCGTCAGAGGAGCTATGGTCTCGTCAAGGTGTTCGCGGTTGGTGTCTGTTATGAAAATTTGTCCGAAGTTGTCACCGGAACTAACCATCTCCATGATTCTTGCCACTCTTTCGGAATCGAGTTTGTCGAAAATATCGTCAAGAAGCAGAATCGGGGTGATTCCACTGCGTTGCTTGAGATAGTCGAAGATGGCGAGACGCAGAGCCACGGTGTATGATTTCACCTGCCCCTGGCTTCCAAGACGCCGCATGGAGTATTCGCCGAGACCGGTGGTGAGATCATCGCGGTGTATGCCGCGAGAAGTATATCCCAATGCCAGGTCTTTTGCTCTGTCTTCGTTGAATACCTGAATGGGCAACAGCTCGTTAAGCACGCTTTTGTATTTAATCGTAGCTTTCTCGGCATCTCCGGAAATCTGCGAATAATACTGTCGGAATATCGGAGATATTTCCTCTACCCATTGTCTGCGCGCATCATGGATAGCCAGTGCCGTTTCCGACATCTGGGTTTCGATGGCTTCGAAGAGGAGGGGATCGGAGAGACCGGCGCGGAGCATACGGTTTCTCGATTCAAGCGATTTGTTGTAACGAATCAGCTGTGACAGATAGGCGCGGTCGGCTTGCGAGATCACCATGTCCATCAGTTTCCGGCGCACCTCCGCAGCTCCGGTCACCAGTTCGCTGTCTGCCGGGGTTACGGTTACAACCGGGAATCTCCCTATGTGCTCTGAAATGCGGTCATACTCTTTGCCGTTGCGTTTCAGGGTTTTCCCCTTGCCGCGGACTATGCCGCAGGTCACGAGTTCATCGCTGCCGTTATCCATCGAGTATTCTCCCTTCACCATAAGCATATCTTCTCCATGAAGGATAAGCGCGGTCTCCGGCATTGAGCTCATAGGTCGGCTCATACCTAAGAAATAAATGGCTTCGAGCAGGTTGCTCTTGCCCATGCCGTTCTTACCCAACAGACAGTTTACCCCGGCGCAGAAATCGAGATTAGCGTCGCGGATATTCTTGAAATTCAATATGTCGATATGAGTGAGGATCACTTGGTTTAATGTTTAATGAGTAATGTTAAATGTTAAATGAGCGATCATATAGGCGGATGCTTAATTTCACATTTCACATTCAACATTACAAATTATTTTTACTCTTTAGTGCCATATGCGAGGTCTCCGGCATCGCCGAGTCCCGGCACGATATATGAATGCGCGTTTACTTCGTCATCAATATCTCCACACCATAGTGTTGTTTTTTCCGCAGGGAAACGGTCGCAGACATATTTCACACTCTGGCGCGATGCTATCACTGATGCCACATGAATATGAGCCGGCTCGCCTTTAGAGAGAAGAGCCTTGTAAGCTAATTCCATGGAACTGCCGGTGGCGAGCATCGGGTCGACAAGCAGAAGCGTTTTCCCTTCGATCGAAGGAGAGGCAAGGTATTCGATAAGCACGTCAAACGAATCACCTTTCTCCTTATAGCGGCGATATGCGCTGACAAAAGCGTTTTCAGCCTTATCGAAAAAGTTGAGGAAACCATGATGGAACGGAAGACCGGCACGCAGAATTGTGGCAAGCACAATCTGGTCGGCGGGTTCACGGCAGATTGCCGTGCCTAACGGTGTCTGCACCTCAGTGTTTTTATAGTTGAGGCGTTTGGAAATTTCATAAGCCATAATCTCACCGATGCGGTCGAGATTGGTTCGAAAACGCAACGGATCCTTCTGGATATTTATATCGCGCATCTCGAGCATATAGCGGTTCACCAGACTCGGGGTGTCGGCGAAATTGATAACTTCTATCTCTGCCATCTTTGTATTCTTTTATTTAAGTTTCGCAAGCCTCAACTTAAAGTTTAAAAGGTTTAAGTTTAAGAGTTTATATCTTACGACTCGAATTGAGCAGACGTTTGATTAGCCCTAAATAAATAAACTCATAAACTGCGCACAGCGCGATTAAACTTATAAACTTCAACTTT
>DAWBVG010000559.1:0-1423 GCA_052279865.1 Muribaculaceae bacterium | reverse complement strand
TTCCGTATTGCAGGTCAACCCTTATGGCTCTCCACTCATCACGATTTTCCGTTTGCCCTACGGTGACGGGATTCTGGAGGATTATGTGTCGAAAAGGGGGATCACTCGGCTCTATCGGGAATTGTCGGGATGCATGAAAAACGATATCACTGTGGCTGAAATAGCATCCGCAGCTTTTGACGGTGATGAGGCTGCCCGCAGAACATTCGCGGAAGTCGGCAGAATTCTTGGAAAGACACTGGCTCCGATATTTGTAGAAAAGGGAATAGAGTGTCTGCTGTGCGGAGGTCAGATCTCAAAATCTTTTGAATTGTTTGCTCCTGCATTGCGTGAAAATCTTAAGGATGTGACTCAGCTGAAACTTATCGCTCCGGCAAAGAATATCATGACAGCTCCATTTTATGGATTACTGGAGTCTCTGATTTAAACAGCTTCTAAACAACTTCATCTTTTGAAATAATACCTGACAACAATGAAACACAAAAGATTATATTTATCGGCTCTTATTTTCGTATTTCTATGCATGACATCACTTGCCGAGGTTAAGGTGATGGGTTTTAATATGCGTTACAATAGCCCCAAAGACACGGGCGAAACCAGCTGGGAAGTCAGAAAGACCGCTATACAGCGATTTGTCAGAGAGATCAAACCAGATGTGGTGTCTGTTGGAGAGGCGCGTGAATCAATGCGGAAAGATCTTAAAGAATTACTTCCTGAATACGGACAGATAGAAATCCCCGGCACAGGTTCGCGGAGTGGTGCCAATACCATTATCATCTATAATAAAAACACATTAAGTCTTCTTGACGAAGGTGCGTTCTTCCACAGTCCAACACCCGACAAACCATCCAAATGTTGGAATCATAGTACTGAACAATGGCGTGGCACATGCTGGGGTAAGTTCAAGGAGAAGACCACCGGAAAGGATTTTTATTTCTTTGCAACACATCTTTGTCTGGGATTGAAGAACCATGATCTGGAGGCAAAATTGAACTCTGCAATGCTGAATGTGATCAAGATGCGTGACATTGCCGGTGAAGAAGCAGCGGTGTTCATTGCAGGTGACATGAACGCAAGTAGAGAGGCTGATGATGTGCGCCGCTGGGGGTTACAGCCATTCCATTTTTGGATGAAAGATGGTCGTGACGTATCGGTATCCAATAACGAGCCGACATTCAATGGTTTCGGAAAGATGGAGCTGACACCGCGCCACGTGATAGATTTCATATATTATCGAAATGCGGATGTAAAGAAATTTGAAAATTTCAATAAACCAAACTGGGGAGTGCCTTATATCTCAGACCATTATCCAAACATGGTAACAGCTGATCTCTGACCGGGTTAAAGGAGAACTGACGCGTCTGGAAAAATTTGTATCGAACGGTGCGTCAAATCGTAGCTGCTGTTGCTCGCAACTGCAGCC
>DAWBVG010000558.1:0-6461 GCA_052279865.1 Muribaculaceae bacterium | reverse complement strand
GTTGAAGCTTGCGAAACTTAGATAAATAACTATTTTTTCACAACTAATACCTACTTTATGAAACAAGTCAGCAGACTAATTCTGATTCTTGTTGCATTCTTCACGGGCATACCTGCTCTGGCTGCGACAAGACAAGTGACGGGTACGATTACCGATGAGTCGGGTGAGCCACTTGTCGGTGCCAGCGTAATGCTGGTCAATTCCCGCACAGGATGCATGGCCGACATCGACGGTCATTTCTCCCTTCAGGTGCCCGAAGGTCCGGCACAGCTGAAGATTGCCCTTATCGGCTACCAACCACAGACAGTAAAGGTTGCTCCCACTCAGACGGTTGTCAACGTCAAGATGAAGGAGGACTCCCAGACTCTTGAAGAAACGGTGGTCGTGGGATATGGCACACAAAAGAAAGTAAACCTTACCGGTGCTGTTGCCGCCATCGAAGGCAAGAGCCTCGAAGGTCGGCCCGTAAGCAATGTGTCGTCTATGCTTCAGGGAGCTGTTGCCGGTTTGAACGTGTCGACATCGTCAGGTAAACCGGGTCAGGGTGCCTCGCTCAATATTCGAGGCACAACGTCAATCAATAGTGCCAGCCCATTGATCATGATTGATGGTGCCATCGGCGATATCAACCAGATTGATCCCAACGATGTTGCTTCTATTTCCGTAATCAAGGATGCATCGGCAGCTGCTGTGTATGGTGCGCGCGCTGCCTTTGGTGTGATTCTCATCACAACAAAGCAGGGTACGGAAAAAGATGGAAAGGCAACAGTGCGTTACAACGGTCGTTTCGGATGGGATGAATCAACAACTTCTACTGATTACGAAACTTCCGGTTATCGCCAGCTTCGAATATACGATGAATTCCAGCGTGGTCAGAACGGCACTCCGCTGATTTCAAGTTATGATGACAATGACTGGTTCCAGCTTCTTGCCCGTGTGAATGACAAAACGGAGCATCCGGATCGTCCTTGGGTTGTGGAGCAAAACGGCGAATGGAAATACTATGCCAATACTGACTGGTATCATGAGCTTTGGAAAGAGCGTCGTTTCTCAACGCAGCACAATGTTTCGCTCTCAGGAGGGTCAAAGAATATGAAGTATTTTGTGTCAGGCGGTTATAAGCATACAGATGGTCTTGCAAAATATAATCCTGATAATTATAATCAATATACTCTGCGTAGCCGTGTAAGTTTCAAAATCAACAAATGGGCTGATTTTGAAGAGAATCTCTCTTATTTTGGGAATAGTTATACATACAATGGTGATGGAAGCGTTGAGAACACCCTCAATTATCTCGCTGAGAGTGCCCTTGCGCTCTTCCCTTTGAAGAATCCCGATGGATCGTATGTTGGTGACAACACGGTATATGGATATAAACCCGGCAATGCCCGCCATATCATGATGATGGAAGGTAGTCATCCCGGTTCCACACGTCGCAATTCAGTGACCTCTACCAGTCGTTTGAACATTACGCCCATAAAGCAGCTGACTTTCACGGCAGACTTCACTTACAGGTTCGCTAATAACAGAAGCATGAGCCGATCAAACAATATTCCCTTCCGTATGCGTCCCGGTGAGGATATGAAGTATTATTCATCAGGTGCAGGAGCTGACGACCTTCTGGAACAGCAGACTGTGTATAACTATTATTCCGCGAATGCATTCGCGACTTATAAAGATACGTTCAAGGATGCTCATAACCTTACCGTAGTGCTGGGTTACAATTATGAGAACCGTAATTATAAGCGTGTAGGATCAAAGGTTCAGAATATTGGTATTCCTGATCTTAACGATGCATCTCTCGTAACTGATATGGCAACCGACGTAGTGGCTATCTATGGCGGACAGAACGATTATTTCCTACAGGGATATTTCGGACGTATCAACTACGATTATCAAGGTAAGTATCTTGTGGAGATCTCTGGTCGTTATGACGGTACTTCCCGTTTCGCAAAGGGTCATCGCTGGGGATTCTTCCCTTCCGGATCTGCAGGATGGCGCTTCAGCGAAGAGAAATTCTTTGAGGGTCTGAACCCATGGTGGACGAATGGTAAGATCCGTTTCTCATATGGTAGTCTTGGCAACCAGAACGTTTCAGACTATTATACTTTCTTGCGCAAAATAGACACAAGTTCTATAGACTGGACATTTGACGGAACGAGCAAGGCTATAACATCGACAGCCGGTAAACCAATTTCCGGTGATTTTACCTGGGAGAAATCCAATCAATGGGATCTCGGTTTCGACCTTGGTTTCTTCAATAACCGACTCAATATCGTGGCAGACCTTTATATCCGCGACACCAAGGATATGATTACGCTCGGTTCCGCTCTTCCGTCGGTCTATGGCGCGAGCGAACCTAACATGAATGCCGCAGATCTGCGCACAAAAGGTTATGAAGTGTCGCTCGAATGGAATGATTCTTTCTCACTTTTCGATCGCCCTTTCACTTATAACGTTGGCTTCAACCTATCGCAATATCAGAGCAAGATTACAAGATATGAAAACCCGACCAAGACCTTTGCAAAGGATTATTATGAAGGTATGGAGATAGGTGAAATCTGGGGTTTCCGCACCGGAGGCTTGTTCCAAAGCGATGAAGAGGCAGCCCAGTATGCAAGAGATGTTGATCTGTCCTATGTCACCAAATCTGTGCGTGGCGGATGGATGGCAGGCGACCTCAAATTCCTTGATGTGGATGGTGACGGCAAGATTACCATCGGACGCGACGATCTTTATGACGAAGAGGGAAACCAGATACCAACAAACTGTCTGGCAAACCCCGGTGACCGTGTAAAACTTGGTAACACTCTTCCACGTCTGCAATATGGTATCCGTGCCGGATTCAACTATGCAGGAGTGGATTTGAGCGTCTTCTTCCAGGGAACGGGTAATCATTACTGGTATCCTGTTGCTGATGCGGCTGCTTTCTGGGGTCCATATAGTACCTACTTGCGTTGTTCTTTCCTGTCGAGTGATTTCAAAGATCAATATTGGACAGAAGACAATCCTGATGCCTATTTCCCGCGTGCACGCGGTAAGGCTGCCTCAACAAGTTATCTGCAATATGTCAATGACCGTTACCTGCTTAACCGCCGTTATTTGCGTTTTAAAAACCTGACTGTAGGTTATACCTTCCCGAAGAAATGGACAAGAGTGGCAGGTGTTGAGAAGCTTCGTCTGTATTTCACGGCAGAAAACCTCGCATATTGGTCTCCGATGAAGAAATATACCAAATATCTTGATCCGGAAGGCGCATATACTGTTGACGAAGGAAAATCAAGCCGCAATAACCATGCGAACATGATGCCTTATCCATGGCCGAAGACCTTTACTTTCGGTATTGATCTTCAATTCTAATCTAATATCTTGTAAGCAATATGAAAAAATATATATTAATAGCATGCATCGGTTTTCTCGGTCTCGGTTTCACCGCGTGTGATGACAATCTCGACGTGACTCCGAAAGACACGTTGGATATCGAAAACTATTTCAAGACAGAATCAGACCTGGAGGCTTTTTCCAACAGCTTCTACAGCAGTATTCTTGACAATACTCCATATGATGCTCAAGACGACCATTATATTCGTCGCGCCATGAGCAATGAACTCAAGGGAGGTTCTTATCGCACTACTCCCGCATCGGGAGGAGGGTGGACATGGACTGCACTTCGTAAAATCAATACTCTTCTTGAGTACGCTCCCAAGAATTGCACAGATGAGGATGCCAAGACCAAGTATATCGCACTTGCAAGATTCTTCCGAGCTGCTTTCTATTTCGACAAGGTGAAACGTTTCGGTGATGTGCCCTGGATCGATCGTCAGCTTTTCTCGGATGATCCTGAACTTTATGCTGAACGTGATTCGCGCGAGGTTGTTTTGACCCATATGATCGAGGACATTGACGCAGCAATCGAAGGGCTGCCCGATAATTCTCAGGAGAATAATGTATATCGCGTGACAAAAGGTGCGGCTCTCGCCCTCAAATCGCGTTTCTGCCTTTTCGAAGGTACATTCCGTAAATATCACGGCATCTCTCTTAGAACGGATGGCAAAGACTGGGAGTATTATCTTGGTCAATGTGTTGATGCCAGTGAAAAACTGATGAGTGGTCAATATGGTAAATATAAAGTTTACAAAGGTTCCAATCCTGAAACAAATTACCGAGACCTTTTCACTCAGGCGAGTGCAACAACTGTGAAGGATGAATTCATACTGGCAGCGGGTTATTCCGTATCGTCTAATCTTTTCAATAATGTCAATGACTATGCGATCAGCAAAGTGAAGAATAATCCTTCCGCCACTCGTAAGTTTATCTGCTCATATCTGATGAAAGACGGCAGTCGCTTCACTGATAAACCGGGTTGGCAGACAATGGAATTCAAAGACGAGATCGCTGACCGTGATCCTCGTCTGACCCAGACAATCCGCGGATTGAATTACAAGCGTATCAACGGCAATGCAGTTCTTGCCCCGGATATGGAAGTATCCTCTACAGGATATCAGCCAATAAAATATGTGACAGCATCTACCGTTAACGGCAATAATGAAGACCTTGCAGGCAGAACCACCAATGACATGCCAATATTCCGTTATAGCGAGGTTCTTCTGAATCTTGCGGAAGCAAAAGCGGAGCTCGGCACGCTTACACAGCCTGACCTTGACAAGACAATCGGTGTGATACGCGATCGCGTAGGGATGAGTGCCAATATCAATATGGCATCTGCCAATGCCAATCCCGATCCCTACCTTGATGGTGGAGATGGCGGTTACTTCAACGTGAGCGGATCAAACAAGGGTGTGATTCTCGAAATCCGTCGTGAACGTGCCATTGAACTTTTCCAGGAGCATTTCAGATATTATGACCTGATACGTTGGAAAAACGGTAAATGCCTTGACCAGCCTATTCTTGGAATATACGTAGCCGGTCCTTGCCAACTTGACATGAGTGGAGACGGTAAACCGGACGTTGTGTTCTACGCTAATGGAGGATCCAAACCTAATGTGGCAGGTGCTACCGCTTTTGAGATTGGGAAAGATATCTATCTCTCGGAGGGCACCCAGGGTTATACCTGCAATCATAAATACAATAATGAGATCATGGGCTTTAATGAGTCGCGCGATTATCTTTATCCCATCCCCACAAATGATTTGAATCTCAATCCGAATCTTAAACAGAATCCCAACTGGTAATAAGTTAAACGATATGAAAAATAAAATAAATCTTTTATTGATTACGCTTGTCTCTGTATTCGGGATCTCGCTGATCTCCTGCAGTGACGATGAAGGAGGGGTAGCCACGGCGGTGCTTGGCACTACGGATAATCTTGAATTTCCCGTGACCGAGGCAGTTCCTGCGATAATCACAATAGCCTCAGACGGCGCGTGGCACGTTGAAACGCCTGATTGGATCACGGTAACTCCGTCAAGCGGACCTGCCGGCACAACCGATGTCACTATTCAGGTTGCAAATAATGAGAGAGACGGCATTGCCGATCTGCCTCGTAAGTATACGCTTAATTTTATGGGCGATAAAAAGATGAGTATTTTTGCATTGACAGTGCGTCAGGAAGGTGATAAATTCCGCGATATTCAACCCTCTGCCATCGCAGATGTCGATGCAATGGAGGAAGAGAGCGCCTTGCAGTTCAAGAATCTCTCGGTCCTTGCTCAGACCAAGAAGGGTTTTGTCGGCACGGATGGCAAAGACTACGTTTATGTCACAGGTGATGCAGCGCAGGCACGAACCGGTCAGTTGATTGACATGCTCGGCACGAAGGCTGTGAATTCCGCTGGTCTTACGGAGGTGAAATGTGATCAATTGACAGATGTCAAAGCTGGAAGCATACCCGATGTTACACCGGTGGATATCACCGGCAATATTGATAGCTACAAGGCAACAAAAAGAACGCTGGTAAAGGCAACCGGTATCTATGATGGCACCAAACTTGTCATTTCAGACAAGAAAATGGGTATTTCTGTAGTGGATAACCCTGTGGATTGTGACATGAGTAAATATGCGGGTCATATCCTGACAATCACAGGAGTTTATTCCGGCACTGCTTCTCCTGTGGTGAATGTGATTGCAACTTCTGTTGAGGATTTAGGACTCAATGAGATTATCTATTGTATGACTGATTTCGACAACTGGTGGGCTGATTTCGCCTCTTGGTCGGGATCCGGATCCAACGAAGGTAAGGAGATTGACTGTATCGGTTGTGATAATGTCAACAACTATCTCCCAAACCTGACTACTCCGAAGGTGAATGGCATCAGTCCGATGGATATTCTTAAGGAAAAGGGATGGTCAATTCAGGGATCCTCTACATTCCAGAAAATGTACATCCGTCTTGGTGCCACAGATAAGCAGGGTTGTATCACAACGCCCAAGATGCCGGAACTCGGCGATGGCACAGATGGCGTGAAAGTCTCTTTTGACTGGTGTCCATGGCGTGACAAAGC
>DAWBVG010000557.1:0-2754 GCA_052279865.1 Muribaculaceae bacterium | reverse complement strand
TTGAAGCTTGCGAAACTTAAGTAATTAAGTAATATAGATAATGCCATACACAGAAATCTTGTTAACTTTGCAAAAAATCATTCTAATCAAATGAAACCGTATATTATATGTCACATGATGTCATCGGTTGACGGTCGCATAGACTGCGCCATGACAGAAAAAATCGATAATACAGACACTTATTATCAGGCTCTTGACAGCCTGAAATTTGACGCGACGCTTGAAGGTCGTGTAAGCCGACAGATGCACTATGCTTTGCCGGAACCATTCAAGGCAAAAGACGCCACTCCTATTGGAGAGGAGAAAAGCTTCATGGCACATCCTGCCGATAAATATGACATCGCCGTCGATACTCACGGATTGCTAATGTGGCCAGCTGAAGCGTCTGCAGACAATTTGTTGGTAATCACAGACGAGAAGTGCCCTAAAGAATATCACGACTATCTCTCTGACAATGGCATTTCATGGATAGCCTGTGGAAAAAGCGGCATCGACCAGCACCGGGCTATGGAAATACTCGGTGATAAATTCGGCGTGAAACGCCTCGGCGTAGTTGGCGGTGGAAATATCAATGGAGCGTTTCTTCAGGCGGGACTGCTTGACGAAGTCAGTCTCATGATAGGTGGCGGCATCGACGGTCGTGCCGGAATGACCGCCGTATTCGACGGCATAAAGCAAGCCGATTATCCTCCGACACTTCTGACTCTTAACGACGTTGAGCGTATGGGCAACACCGTATGGTTGAGATATACCGTCAATAAAAAGTAGTATGGCATAGCAGAAGCCGTGCGTTGAGGTGAGTGATGGAATTGTTAATTTGTGGTCTAAAAGGAAAGCAATGGCAATAAATCAGGAAGAGAATCTTGGACCGATGAAGCTGATATTCAATTACAACAATATTTTTTACAGCTTCTTTTATGACGATTTGAGCGGCTGCATACACCGTTCGCAGGAGTATGCCCTCAATTATGTGTATTCCGGCGAGATGATTCTTGACAACGGAACCGAGAAAATCCATGTTCGCAAGGGTGAATGCGTCTTTATTCCCCGTGACCATCATATCACCATGTATAAGAAGACTTATCAGGGAGAACGCTATTGTGGTATTTTCTTGATGTTCACACGCAGTTTCCTCCGGGAAATGTACGGCAAATTGTCGCTTAATAAAATAAAGCCGAATACCGGCAAGCTTCCGGAAGGTGTAATCAAGTTGCCCAAGACTGTGGAACTTGCAAGCCTTTTCGCCTCAATGACCCCTTATTTTGATCCGGAAGTCAAGCCTAAAGATGATTTCATGGAGCTGAAATTGCAGGAAGGACTGATGGCTCTGCTTGCGATCGACGAAAGATTCGTGCCCACAATGTTCGATTTCAACGAGCCTTGGAAGATAGACATTCTTGATTTTATGGAACAAAACTTCATGTGCGACTTAAGTATTGAAGAAATTGCACATTACACAGGACGCAGTCTTGCCACATTCAAACGTGATTTCAAGAAAATCAGCGATCTCACTCCCGAAAAATGGCTTATCAAGAAACGGCTTGAAAAGGCGTACGACCTAATGAAAACAGGGAAAAGGAAAGTTGTTGAGGTCTATGCTGAGGTCGGTTTCCGCAATCCCTCGCATTTCTCCACAGCCTTCAAAAAAGAATTCGGCATCGTGCCCACAGCAGTAATGGGATTGAATTAATCAGAACAAGCCGGGCTGAACTTTTCAGAAACTATAATTGAGCCTCACAACAATTATGTTGTGGGGCTCTTTTCGTAATTTTGCAATGTTAGAATATTGGTTAAAATTAGTTTAATATGAATATGAACAAGTTGTTGGCAATTTGTCTTTTACTTTTTACATTAGGTGAGACAGACTTATACGCCTCCAAAACGAAAGAAAACAAAAACAATATGGAAAATCTGACTCTTACAAAAGAATGGGATAAGACGTTTCCCAAGAGCGACAAAGTTGACCACAGCAAGGTGACTTTCGTAAACCGTTACGGCATTCCTCTTGCTGCCGACATGTATAAACCGAAAGGAGTTACAGGTAAACTGCCTGCAATCGCTGTCTGCGGTCCCTTCGGTGCTGTCAAGGAGCAGGCTGCCGGACTCTACGCACAGGAGATGGCTGAACGAGGTTTCCTGACAATCGCCTTCGACCCTTCGTTTACAGGCGAAAGCGGCGGTACTCCCCGTTACATGACTTCTCCCGATATCAATACTGAGGATTTCAGCGCCGCAGTGGATTATCTCGTTACCAACCCCGAAGTCGATCCTGAAAAAGTTGGAATCATTGGTATTTGTGGGTGGGGTGGACTGGCTGTCAACGCTGCGGCTGCGGATCCACGCATCAAGGCTACTCTTGCATCCACCATGTATGATATGAGCCGCGTAACTGCAAACGGCTACTTCGATGCCGAAGACAGCGCCGAGGCACGCAACGCCCTCCGTGAAAAATTGGCTACACAACGCACCGAGGATTATATCAACGGCACTCCCAAACTTGGCGGCGGTGTCCCCGATGTATTGTCTGATGATGCTCCAAAGTTCCTCCGCGACTATTACGACTACTACAAGACCAAACGCGGCTATCATCCCCGCTCGCTCAACTCAAACGGAGGACGCAATGCCACATCACCGATTCCCTGGATCAACTTCCCTCTGATGAGCCGTGCCGGCGAGATTGAGAACGCCGTGATGATTCTCCACGGAGAGAAAGCCCACTCATTCTACTTCGGCAGCGCCGCCTACAAGAAATTG
>DAWBVG010000556.1:0-1800 GCA_052279865.1 Muribaculaceae bacterium | reverse complement strand
CATCAATAATGGCATTGTCCTTGGCATTCGCGTATCGAGCTACGTTAAACACCAACGTGTCGCCTTTTGCATATATGTCAGGAGCCGCTACTATCACATCTTTTAATCGGGTGGTCTTGGGATAAAGAGTGACTATAGAAAGGTCAGAAGCAACCGACAATGTCAACGCCTCATAGCCCATGCATCTGAAAGAAATCGAATCGGCACCGGATTTCGGAATCAATACAAAGCTCCCGTCGCTGCCGGTAGTTACAAACGTTCCCTTGGTTTTTACGATCACCCCCTGTATCGGTTCATTGGTATCGGCATCTCTCACAATGCCACGCAATTTGCCCTGGTCCGCTGCCGAAACCGACAGCAGACCGAGCATCATGCAAAGTATGAGAAAATTATATCTTATCATTTCCAGTCGCGTTCAAGATATTCAAAGGGAAGTTCTATCGGATCATATGCATCCAATGATGGATTGCCGGCTTTATCTGTCACAGTGATATGTCCGCCGGTAGTAGCTTCATAATAAGCATATGGATTCACTTCATACCGATGCCTGGTATCATAATATTCTTTTCGATTCACCCTATTGAAAGGAACCTTATAGATGGTAATCGGACGATCCGCCTTCGACTTGATTCCTATGCATTCGAAAGTATAATGTCCTTTCTCATCCGAAGCCTTCATAATAAGCCCCGGAAGTCCGTGCAGTTTCCATGGACCATCCGCAAGAGGAATCTCCTCGGTGTAGAATACCATCCATTCTCTGCCACGGAATACGCATCGGGCACTCTGGCACTCATAACCGAGCACATTCGTGACCGAATCTGTCAGCTCCCACTCCGGCGAAGGCAGATCTTCCTCGTAGCGGAACCAGTCCTCACATATTTTCTCTGTATGAGTAAGCTTTCCGGAGGGATAATTTTTGTAGATTGTCATATATTCTCCGGTGCTGAGTTTACCTTCCATAGCTGCATTAGCTATCTGCTCGGAAGTTGAACGCATAATCAAAGAATCAACTGTAAGATTCTTGTAGCTGGAGAATTTCGACAAACCGTCAGGACCGATCTGCAGCAGCATGTTGTCGCTTGATATGTTATCCTTAAGTGCACCGGTGGTATCGACACAGCAACGATAGTCATACACAAACTCCATCGTCTCATTAGCGAGCGTTTCCGTTTCCGGAACCGAATTAGGGAAGATACTCAACTGCCGGCGCACAACCTTGCCCGAAGCAAGAGACACACAAAACGCCACTACACCCAAAACTAAAATAGACTTCTTCATATCCATAAGTAATATAAGTTTCATGGCGCAAAATTAGCATCCCTCCCCTCTTCCTTCCGAAAATAATCATTACTCAAACATTATGGAATTATTACTAAATTATTACATTATGTCCAACTTCCTTCTAACATTCCCTATTTTAATCATTCTATGAAGAGTCGGAATAACTTTTTATGGTATGAAAATATTTCATTACAAAAATTTGCGTAACTTTGTAGAAAGTAAGGATATATTATCCTCATTCTCCACAAAATTCCCGAATAAATATGGCAACACAAGACGAAATAGCATCAGGACAGGATGACATTCAGGAAATGCAACCATCTTTTGATACTCTAAAAAGAGTTGATGAAAATGGGAAAGTCTATTGGAGTTCCCGCGATTTGTGTGGAGCGATGGGCTATTCCGCTTTTTGGAAATTTAGCCGAGTCATAGATAAAGCTTTATCATCAGCTTCGGGAATAGGGATGAATATTGATGTCCATTTCAACCATACTGTTGAAATGGTCATCAATATTCATC
>DAWBVG010000555.1:113-5303 GCA_052279865.1 Muribaculaceae bacterium | reverse complement strand
CCCCCCTTTTCTTTTCCAGCTGATGACTGCATACGCGCTGCGCAGGAGCCTCGTGCGCTCGGAGATGTGTATAAGAGACAGGAGACATCCCTTATTCCCAGGCACTTGATAAAAGCAACTACACACCTGCAATCGACAAGCAGGAGAGCATCTATAAGGATCTTTGCAAACGCATTGACGGAGCGATCGTGGACCTTGAAAAAGCGGTGCCCGAATTTGGAGGTGAATCCAATGCCGGCTCGCAGGATATCCTATTTAACGGAGATCTCAGCCAATGGCTTGCGTTTGCCTATGCGGTGAAGGCGAAGGTGCTCGTAGACGGTGCTTTCCGTTACCCCGAGAATTATGCATCTGCTGCCACTGCCGCTCAAACAGCTTTCGACAAAGGATTCGCCGGAGCTTCTCTTGCCATCTTCAATGGTGTCAGCACTGATAACAGCTGGACAGCCTACCATTGGAGCCGCCAGTATTCAGGAGCAAACGGAACCGTTGTTGACCTCCTGAAAGCCCGCAATGACGAACGTCTCTCGTTGTATTCTTGTTATGGTTATGATGATTATGGCTATACAATTGTGCTTGATGAATCCTATCCGGCACCTTATGCTCCAGCCGGCGATGCAGAACTTGCACAAGCCACCATCACCGTAGGATTTCCCGCATGGTTTGAGAACGGCGCTGCCACAATCGACTACATCAGCGAATCCGAATTGCATTTCATTCTTGCTGAATGTCTGGCACGTAGCGGGAAAGACGCCTCCGAACATTTCAAGGCAGGTGTCAAGGCTTCATTCAGTGATATGGAGGAAGCTTCGGGAGAATCCGGATTCTTCGCAGCTGCTGATGTAGATGCATATATTGCCACACTCCCCGTCACTCTCGAGGAAATTATGGTTCAGAAATATCTATCGGAAGCTCGCGACGGTCAGCTCTACACGTACAACGATCTCCGTCGCTGCAAAGCACAGGGCGAGGAGTTTATAAAACTGAAAAATCCCAACAACACCGCAGGCGGTCGTAATCAATGGCCCTTACGGTTGCCATATGGGAACAGCGACGTGCTTTCAAATCCCAACGTTTCGGCTGCATTCGGATCCGGTAATGAAGCCGGCAACTATCTCTTCACTGAGAATATTTGGCTGTTTGGCGGAACCAGATAACAGAGATAAGTAGTGACAGAAGAGGTGCTCCATATGGAACACCTCTTTTTATTATCTAATTTTTATTATCTAATTTCTATTATCTGAATTCGGCTTCATCATCTAAATTCAAGTTTTCCTCCTGATGTAATGTCGATATGATTTATGCGTGGGGATGTGATTTTTTTGCCATTCAAATTAATTTCCCTCAATTCACACTCCTGCGAAATCGTTTCGGGAGATGCCGTTATCACAAACTCTTTCCCTTCGGCAGGATGTATCGTGATACGCTCGAAAAGGGGTGACGAAAGGTAATACCAAGGAGTGGATGGAGCCACGGGATAGAATCCCATTGCGGAAAATACCAGCCATGCCGACATCTGACCGGCATCGTCATTACCCGACAATCCTCCCGGTACGTTCAGATATTCCGTATCGATAATATGTCTCACATGTTTGCGTGTTTTCTCCGGTGCCCCTAAGTCATTGAAAAGATAGGCTACCTGATGACACGGCTCATTGCCATGCCAATATCGATGCTCGCTGAACATCGAATCCAGCTTTGCCTCTGCCTTCGCTTTACCCCCCAGAGCTTCGAACAAACCTTCCGTATCATGCGGAACATACCACGTATAATGGCACGGTGCCCCTTCCGTGATGGCAGAATTGAAAGTGAAGGGATCAGTGCCTTTCACAAAAGTGCCGTCCGCATGTCGCCCGTTGGCATATCCGAGTTCGGGGTCTATGACATTCCGCCAGTTTTGCGAACGCCGAAGCAGTTTCATTTCATCCTCTTTCTCCCCTAATATCGATGCGATGCGGGAAAGGGCGAAATCATCGAAAGCATATTCAAGGGTGCGTGAAGTCTGCTCGCGCTGATGAAATGCCTCTTTAACTCCATCCTCAACGGGGATATATCCATAATGCAGATAACTTTTCAATCCTCGCCTCCCTTTTCCGTCGGTATATTCTTTCCAAGTAGCCGGCGATTCAAACGCATTTTGGCGAAGCAGCTCGTATCCTTTCCTGAGATCGAAATTATCCACACCTTTCACAGCCGCGTCAGCCAATGCCACGGAGCAATGGTCGCCGATCATGGCTGCCGTGTAACTTCCCCAGCATGGGAAGATCGGCATCCAGCCGCCCTGCTCTCCTTTAAGCACCAGACTCTGCATCATCTCTCCGCTGAGTTTCGGATCAATAAGGGTCAGCAGCGGATGCAATGCGCGATAGGTATCCCACATGCTGAAATCATCATAAAAATCACCCCCGGCAGTTTTCAGAATCTCCTGTCCTCCCGCAAAACGGGGATAACTTCCGTCAACATCGCTAACCACGCGGGGCAGAAGCGAACAGCGGTAAAGCGAGCCATAAAACTTTGCCCGATCCTCAATTTTTCCACCTTCAACCTTTATTCGGGAAAAACGGTAGTTCCAGCGATTGGCGGATTCTTTGCGAACATTGTCGAAATCCCAACCCGGAATCTCAGCCTCCAGATTAGCGCAAGCTCCCTGCATAGAAGTAAACGAACTTCCCGCCTTAAATATCACCGGTTTGTCTTTGTGAGTTTTAAAAGAGAGATATGCACCGATTCCTTTTCTATTTTTGATGGAGTTTTTTCCGGAATATATCGTATCATTCAGAAAGACACCATAATCTGTTATCTCAAGATCCTCCGGGATAGAGATCACAAACCAACCGGCGAAGCCTGCCGGCTCTCCCCATCCCTGATAAATGCGATGAACGGGATTGTGCCCACGTATCTCACGCTTCTGCATATCGATCTCTATACTCCCCTCCCCTTCATCGGAGTTGGGATTGACCACAAGATGCCCTATGCCGTCTTTATCATACGTGAAGCGGAATATACCCGCACGCGACAACCCTGCAATCTCTGCCCGTAAATTCTCATCAGGGAGATAGACGGAATAATAATCCGGACGGGTAATTTCTGAAGAGCGGTCGAGGTGGGTGGCGCGCGCTGCCGGGGTTGTGCGCAGTGCATTTCCCATCGCATGGAGAGTCATCGAACCGTAATCTTGCGTGCAACCTCCAACAATCCAGTGACTGTTGCGGAAACCTTGTAATTTCGAATCGGAATAGTAATAGGGAGCGATGCATTTCTGCTCCGTATCGCGCGTCTGCGGTGTCCAGAGATTCATTCCGTGCGGCACTCCCACTGCGGGCAGAGTCTGCCCGTGTTCCTCCGATCCTTTACCGAAAAGCCCAGCCGTTTTTGTGACGGCGGCATCCGTGCCTACACGCGTATCCACGAGCTCCAGCGGAGTCTCCCCCTTAGCCGTCAGACCTATCAGCACTACGGCTGTCAGAAAAATTTGTCTCATAGGATTTCCTCCGGTCATTCAGTTATTTTGATATCCGAGCAATCAACAAAATTCGTTGGAGCCGCGTAAAGAGGGAAATCAGTAGCGGAAACATTAAAATTGCGCACTGTGATTCCGGAAGCATTCTCAGCAAAAATGCCGAATACCTTACTCTTCACAAAACCTTCACCTTCACACGGACGGCGGTCATAGACGCCTCCCTCAAAAGAAGTCTGCTTCTTGAGGGTCAGATCTACGTTAGAGAGCAAAATATTGGAAACTTTACCCGGTGTGTCACAACCGATGAAAATACCATTCTCAGAAGTGGAGGCGATATTGATGAAACGTATATTCTTCACCTCTCCGCATACGCCCTTGGTTGCACCTTTCGGAAAGCGCCAGCCGGCATCTTTATGATTTCCGCGCGCACGAGGATAGGACGTGATGTAGATAGGTTCCGATTTTCCCCACCACACATCCGAGAAAAGTTTGCAATCCACAATCATATTGGAGAATGTCACATCCTCCACTGTGCCCTCATCGCGGTTCTGGATTCCAACACCACGGTTTGAGGCGGTAATGATGCAGTTGTCGAAAAGCACACGCGCTATGCGGTCCATATTCTCAGAGCCGATTTTCACCGCACAGGAGCGGGAAGTCATGATGCAGTTGGTCACCACCACATCCTCACATGGTCCATATTCTTCATATTCCCTCCGGTTTTTCAGACAGATGCAGTCGTCTCCGCTCTCTATGAAGCAATTGGAGATACGCACCTTCCGTGAATGGTCGATATCGATTCCATCGCCATTACGCACCTTGAGATTATTCAGCAGGGAGATATCCGATATGGCTACATCATAACACCCCACAAGATGTACCGTCCAATAAGCTGAATTTGCTATGGTCACATCAGATATCTTGACATTGCTCGCATTGATCAGCGTCAGCACATGCGGACGCGGGTCAAAGGTCGTGACTGATTTAAGCTCGAATGAATCATCGAGCTCAGCACCCATGAATGCAACGGCATTGCCATCAATGCGTCCGGTACCGGAAATCGAGAAATTTCGGATATCCTTACCCGAAAGCCACATCATGCCCTCACCTTCATTCGCACCGAAAGCACTTTCATGGTATATACTTTCATCAGGATTGGCAAGCAGCATGGAATTTGGCTCCAGATGCAGATTCACATTCGAACGCATATGCAGCGGACCAGCGAGGAAAGTCTTCCCTGCCGGGAAAAGCACGGTTCCGCCACCTGATGCGTTACACGCATCAATCGCCTGCTGGATAGCAGCCGCATCGTCTACGATACCATCGCCCTTGGCGCCAAAATCCGTCACTACAAAACTTCCGGTTTTAGCAAAATCAGCAGACTTCTCTTCTCCTGCATAGGCACCGAATCCCACCGCACTTAAAAAGCACAACACCCAAACCATCCGTACGTCAATAATATTCCTTTTCATAAACCTATCTGATTCACAAACTTTTCTGAATTCTGATTCACAAACCCATCTGAATCTTTTTCGTTAATCTTTATTGGCAAAATTAGCTATAATTCCCTTTATTTCCAATTATCTCACTTTCCAGTTGATTTCAAGTAGATTATTGCACATCTCCCAGATGATGGGATATTGATTGTTGTCAAGAATCCAGACCTCTCCACCTTCGGCATCTATAGCATGAATCAAGTTCCCAAGATTACAACTTGAGTCCCTGTCAAG
>DAWBVG010000554.1:0-25886 GCA_052279865.1 Muribaculaceae bacterium | reverse complement strand
TCAGCCCTATACAGCCCCATCCTTCCCCATATCTCCCCATATCCCCCATCTCAAAAAAACAAAAATCCCGAATTATTCCCTAAAATTTAAAAAGATTTTGTAACTTTACGAATTAAAATAGAAGATATGAAATTTTTGACCGGATATATTCTTGCAGCCGTGGCGTGTATCGCCCTGGCGGGAACGGCATATGCCTCTCCCGGAGGATGGGAACCGGCAAAAACAGAACAGGTCTCAACAGCCAAATCGGTGATGAAAGATGCTGATCTGGAAGTGAAAGCCGCTCCGGGCATCATCCTTGTCAGCACCAATCATCAGGTTCAGATCAAAGTCTTCACAATCCTTGGGCGACTCGTAAACAGTGAGACCCTTCAGCCCGGCACATCCCGGCTCCAGCTTCCCACGCATGGTGTCTACATCGTCAAGGTCGGAGACCTTACATGTAAGGTCGCTGTTTAAATGACAACATATAAATGACCAACCTATACCAATATACACATGGAAACACCCGACATTAAATGGGAGGAACTTCCTTTTGGATATGTTCCAACCGACTACAATGTTAGATGCACATTTAAAGATGGCAAATGGGGCGAAATCGAAGTCAGCGACTCCGAGTACATACCCATTCACATCGCAGCAACCTGTCTCCACTACGGACAGGAATCATTCGAAGGTCTGAAAGCCTTCCGTGGCAAAGACGGTAAAGTGAGAGTATTCCGTATGGAAGAAAACGCGCGTCGTTTCATCCGCAGTGCCGAAGGTATCAAAATGGCGCCCATGCCCGAAGAACTCTTCTGCGAGATGGTGCGTAAAGTCGTAAAACTCAACGAGCGCTTTATCCCTCCCTATGGTTCAGGAGCTTCGCTCTATATCCGTCCCTTCGAGATCGGACTTTCAGCACGTGTCGGCGTAAAACCCGCTGACGAATACATGGTGGTGATGCTCGTCACTCCGGTAGGTCCTTACTTCAAGACCGGCTTCAAGCCCTGTAAGGTTTGTCTATCGCGCGAATACGACCGTGTTGCCCCCAAAGGCACCGGCTCCATCAAGATCGGTGGTAACTATGCCGCCTCTCTCGTAGCCGGGGAAAGAGCTCATGATCTCGGATACGCCGTGATGCTCTATCTCGATCCAAAAGAGAAAAAATATCTCGACGAATGCGGAGCAGCAAACTTCTTCGCTATCCGTGGCAACAGCTACATCACTCCCGCGAGCGAATCAATCCTCCCTTCGATCACAAACATGAGTCTCCGCAAACTTGCCGAAGAACTCGGCATGACTGTGGAACGCCGCCATGTTCCCTACGAAGAGCTTGAGACATTCGAAGAGACGGGCAATTGCGGCACAGCTGCCGTGATTTCGCCAATCGGTGAGATCCACGATCTGGACAACGGCAAGGTATTCACCTATTGTCCCGACGGCACTCCCGGACCAAAATCCACTATGCTCTACAACAAACTCCGCGGCATTCAGCTCGGTGAAGAGCCGGATTCCAACGGATGGTGTGAAATCATAGAATTCAATGATTGATCCCCTTGATATAATCAGGAAATACTACAAGCCCGGTTCTCAACTTTATGAAACGCTGGTGATTCACAGCGAAAAAGTGCGGGACAAGGCTTTGGAATGCATCAACCGCAGAGGTCTCGAAGTCGACAAAGACTTCGTTGCCTCTGCGGCAATGCTTCATGACATTGGGATATTCCGATGCGATGCTCCCGATATATATTGCACCGGATCCCTGCCATACATTTGTCATGGAGTGGAAGGACGCAGCATTCTTGAATCAGAAGGATTGCCGAAACATGCCCTTGTATGCGAACGTCACACCGGATCGGGACTAACCGTCGAAGATATAATCCGTCAGAAGCTTCCCCTGCCTCATCGCGACATGACTCCTCAGACCCTTGAAGAAAAACTGATTTGCTATGCGGATAAGTTCTATTCCAAATCGGGAGATATACGCGCAGAGAAAAGCTTCGACCGCGTTCTGCGATCCATGGAGCGTCACGGAGCCGACACCCTCTCCCGTTTCCTTACCCTCCACTCCCTTTTCGGATAAACATATCCACCATGTGCAGATAAAAAAATCTTAAAATACCCTCCATTATCCATTATTTTTTTGCTAAGTCTGCAATAATATCTAAATTTGCAGGATATATTGCTCTAACTTGAACATCAGCCGCACTTGAGGCAGTTAATTATATATATTGCAATCATCCTGGCGTTAGGCATTGCATGGGCTCAGAAAAACACGACTCCACGCAGAGCGGCGCTTAAGGCATCTACCTCCGACACCCTTAGAAGGTTGCCGGAAGATGTGCTTTTGCCCGACAGTTCAGCTCCTCTCATCCCCCTCTTTAAGGATTCGCTACGACTTGCAGGAGACTCCGTGGTCCTTAAACAAGATTCCGTTTCCGGCGATTCTGTTCCGACCCAACGCGATTCACTCGGCACCCGCAATGGCTTCTCCCGTATTATCCGCGACAAAGTGGATCTTGACAACGCATTGAATTTCTCGGCAAAAGATTCGCTTGTGCTTGTCGGTCAGCAAAACGCATTCCTTTATGGCGACGGAAATGTCGACTACGGAGAGTTCAAGCTCAACTCCGCAGAGATTCGCATGGAGATGGACAGTTCCACGGTATATGCCGAAGGTGTTGTTGACTCAATCGGTGAGCTGCAAGGGAATCCGGTGTTCCAGCAGGGCGGAGATGAGTATGAATCAAAGTCGATGAAATATAATTTCAAGACAGAACGCGGCTACATCACCAATGTAATCACCGAACAGCAAGACGGTTTCCTGTTAGGCAACAAAGCCAAGAAGAATCCCGACGGCAGTTTCTTCCTTGAGGATGGATTCTACACCACTTGCGACGATCACGAACATCCGCATTTCGGTTTCAAGATCACACGTGCCAAAGTGCGTCCGAAAAAAGATGTAGTGACCGGACCGGGATACATGATGCTGGTGGGAATTCCCCTTCCTCTCGCTCTCCCATTCGGCTATTTCCCCTTCTCGGAAAAATATTCAAGCGGTATCATCTTCCCCTCATTCGGCGACGACTATAACCGGGGATTCTATCTCCGCGACGGCGGTTATTATTTCGCCATCAACGACAATGTTGACCTTGCTCTCCGTGGGGAAATATATACCAAAGGATCGTGGGGTATTTCAGCGCATTCTTCCTACGTTAAGCGCTATAAATTCCGCGGATCTTTCGACATATCTTTCCTTACAACCATCACCGGCGACAAAGGTTCTCCCGACTATTCCAAGATGAAGAATTTCCAGGTTATCTGGAGTCATCAGCAGGACACAAAAGCCAACCCTGCTCTTAATTTCTCGGCATCCGTCAACTTCGCCACTTCGGGTTACTCACGCAACGACCTGAATTCATATTACAGCCAGAACTTCACAGAGAATACGAAATCCTCAACCATCAACGCCACTTATAGGCGTCCCGGATCAAAGTGGAGTTTTTCTGCCACCGCCAATATCGCCCAGCGTTCGCAAGACTCCACCCTGGCGGTCTCTTTCCCGAACCTCACCGTCACGATGTCGCAGGTGGCACCCTTCAAAAGAAAAAAATCAGTAGGTGGCGAGAAATGGTATGAGAAAATCAAGCTCTCATACTCCGGACAATTCCAGAACTCTCTCACAGCACAACAGGACGTCTTCTTCAAGAAGAGTCTCATCAAAGACTGGCGAAACGCCATGCGACACTCTGTGCCCGTAAGCGCCACATTCTCCATATTCAATTACCTGAATCTCTCCCCGTCGATTTCGATGAACGACCGTATGTACACCTCCAAGATACGTCGCCAATGGGACACCCAGGCATCACGCGAGATCCAGGATACGACTTACGGATTCTACAACATCTTCGACTTCAATGCCTCCCTATCTTTCGACACCAAGGTTTACGGTTTTTACAAACCGATGAAATTCCTTGGCGACAAAGTGCAAATGATCCGTCACGTCATCACTCCTACGCTCTCATTCAACTGGGCACCTGACTTCGGAAACCCGATGTGGAAATATTACGACTTTTATGAATACACGGACCAAGCCGGCAACAACCGCCGGGTAGACTATTCATACTTCTCACACGGCATTTTCGGAGTGCCGGGAAGAGGAAAGAGCGGTTCACTCTCTCTCAACATCTCCAACAATCTCGAGATGAAGGTGAAGGATGAAAACGACTCGACCGGTTCGCGCAAGGTATCACTGATAGAAAACCTTTCGCTAAGTTCAAGCTATAACTTTGCAGCAGACTCCCTTAAGCTCAGTCCGCTGCAGACTTCAATCATGCTGCGTCTGGTCAAGAACTTCAATCTCAATCTTTCAGCCACATGGGATCCATATGTATATAAACTTGACGCTTCCGGTTCTCCGCGTCAGGTGAACCGATTCCGCTGGCAGGAAGGCAAAGGACTGTATAAACTGGCTTCAACCGGAACATCATTTTCATATACATTCAACAACGATACCTTCAAACGCAAGAAAAAGGAAGACAACAAAAACACTACTAATCCCGATGAAGAGGATGATGAAGCCACCGAGGAGGAAAGTTTCTCCAACCGCGCGGAGGCGCGTCGTCGCAACAAAACGGGTGATTCTGATGAAGGCAGCGATTCCGATGGCTATGCAAAATGGGATTGTCCGTGGAGTCTTTCCATCAACTATTCAATTAACTACGGATACGGAGAATTCGACAAGCAAAAGATGGATTATAAAGGGAAATGGACCCAAAACCTGTCGTTCAACGGCAACATCCGACCCACGAAAAACTGGAACTTCTCATTCTCGGCATCCTATAACTTCGAGTTGAAGAAGATAGCCTACATGAACTGCTCCATCTCGCGCGACCTGCACTGCTTCACAATGACAGCTTCCTTCGTGCCGATGGGTCCATACAAATCATACAACTTCCACATCGCCGTGAAGTCTTCCCTGCTGAAAGACCTCAAATACGACAAACGTTCGCAAGGTACCAACAATATCCGCTGGTATTAAAAAGCCGCTAATCATTGTGTTCACAATTGTGCTGGAATTCGCCGGGGGTGACACCAAACTGCTTGCGGAAACAGCGTGAGAAATAGGATGCACTTCCAAAGCCGACCATATAGCATATCTCATTGACGCGATATTTTCCCTCCCTGAGCAATTGAGCAGCCTTTTTCAAGCGGGTGATTTCTATAAGCTCTTTAGGTGAGACATTTGCCAGCGCATTGATCTTATAATAAAGTCCGCTGCGAGATATTCCAAGTTGCTCTGCAATAAAATCGATATTCAACTCCGGATTGGAGAAATTATCTTCAATGAGGGACTGCAATTTCTGTAGGAATTCATTGTCGACATGGGTTGGAGCTATAGTTGAGATTGGCTCAAGTGGAGATTCAGAGAATTTTTGTCTCAGAAGTTCCCTCATCTTTAAAAGATTCCCGATTCTTGCCTCAAGGAAACCGATTGAAAACGGTTTCTCCACATATGCATCAGCACCGGATTTCATTGTCTCTATCTTCGACACGTTATCCGTCTTTGCAGTCAACATCACGAACGGGATATGACTGTAATTCTCATCCGAGCGAACCTTCTTAAGGAACTCGACTCCATCCATCACCGGCATCATCCAGTCGCATATTATCAGCGATACCTGACAACTCTTCATTCTCTCCAACGCATCTTTTCCGTTGAGGGCTGTAATAACGTCATATTCCTTCTCGAAATTCGAGGCTATGAACTGAAGCATCTCCTCGTTGTCGTCAACAACCAATAAGAGAGGTTTATTATTACCCTCCGAGTTGCCTGCAGCTGCAGGCAACTCGGGAGCTCTGCTCCCGAGCCGGACATCTTTGTCGGTTCCTTCAACAGGCATGACGTTGCTCTGCTTTAGTGGCAATACAACCCTGAATGTCGCCCCCTCTCCCGGAGTGCTCTCAATCGACACATCGCCACCGTGAGATTCGGCAATGCTCTTCACTATTGAAAGTCCCAATCCTGTACCACCTTTCGATTCATTGATATTGTCAATAATCTGGAAGAACGGTTTGAAAATCTTATCATGATTGTCGCGGCTGATGCCCATTCCATTATCGGAAACCATCAACTCAAATCTATCTCCGGAAGGAAGTATTCTGCAACGCACCCTTATCTCATCCTTAGTAAATTTTCTCGCATTATTAAGAAGATTACTCAGAAGTTTCACCAAAGCTTCAGGATCAACATCGGCATATATATCCGTATCTCCGCAATCTACCAACAATCTTCCACCCTTATGTTCAACAGATGGTCGGAACCTGTCGGCAACACCTTCAACCAGAGCGGTTATATTCTCATGATGAAACGCGGTTATCATTGAATGATTCTCAACTTTCCGGAAATCAAGCAGCTGATTTACCAACGACAGGAGCCTTCTGGCATTTCTGTCAAGGATCATAAGGTCTTCCCTTACTTCGGGACTAAATTTCTCCTTGGATTCCAATACCTTTTCCAAAGGTCCCATGATAAGAGAGACGGGAGTGCGTATCTCATGGGCAACAACCGTAAAGAAACTCAATTTGGAACGATACATCTCCTTCTCCTGGTTGTTGGCAATGCGATCAAGTTCTTTCTTATGCAACTTATCAGAACGACGCAGAAAACTCTTTATTATCCAGAGAAGAGCTGCCACTATGAGAACACCATATATGATCTTCATCCATATGGAGGCATACCACGCCGGGCGTATCTCTATAGGGAGTGATATCCCCTCCTCATTCCATACGTCATCGCTATTGGCGCCTTTTATCCTCAGAGTGTATTTGCCGGGAGGTACATTGGAATAAGACGCCCGGTTCTCTTTTCCGGCATCGCGCCAGGTCTTGTCGTAACCCTCCAGCATGTAGCGATACGTGTTAGCTTCCGGATTGGCATAGCTGAGGGCTGCAAAATATATGCTGAAGGAATAATCATCGTGTGACAAGGTCAGTTTATCTATAGAATTCAAAGATTGCGGAAGTCTGCGATCTCCGACATACACACTTTTGTCCTCCACCTCAAGAGATGTAAAAATAAGCTTTGGAGCTGCCGCTTTGCTTCTCACCTCCAATGGGTCAACCATGCTGAAACCCCGGATGGTTCCGAAATATATCTTTCCATCTGACGCCTGCAGCGACGCTCCTGCCACAAACTGATTGTCGCTCAATCCATCGCGCCGCGTATATGTTGTGTGCTGCCCGTCTCCACGGAGATAAACTAATCCCGAAAGCGTCGGCACCCACAAATCATTACCGGAACGCATCACCGCCTGCGCCACTATACCCTCTGCATCCGCACGAACCGGTTTGAAAATATTCCCATCCTTATCATAGACATATACCCCTTTTGGTGTGGCAATAAGTATTTCACCTGCGCTGTCAATTTCCACACTATTTATATGGTTGTGCGGAAGACTACCTTTGAAATTATTCGACACGAAATTCACATATTTCCGTGTCGCGGGATTATATCTGTAAAGACCGGCACCTTGAGTCGAAATCCAAAGTTCACCTGAACGATCCTCATCAATATCATTGATCCATGCGGTCACTTTCAGCACGTCCACAAATTCTCTTTTCTCCGCATCATAGCGCGTAAGAGTGTTTGTTGACGCCATCCAGATTGTTCCCTGCGAATCCTTGCGGATCGCATAGCAGCTATAATCATTACCCGTTGATGTGGGGATGCGGGTCATCTTCCCTGTGGATATGTCCAGATAGCCTGCCCCACGCGAATAGGTGCCAACCCAAAGTTTATTACCATCAGCACATAGAGCGTTGATATTGTCAATGAAATTACTCCCGTCTAATGAATAATGGCGAAACAGCGAACTTCCGGGATCATACATCGACAAACCTCCGTCTGCAGTGCCTATCCATATGTTGCCATTTGAATCTTCACACAAACGCGACACTACGTTTCCACTAACGGAATTCGAAAAACGAGAATGTGTCCATTTTCTAAAACGGTTTGTCTCATGGCTAAGATAGTTCACGCCGTAATAGAAAGTACCTATCCAGAAACCACCTTCGGCATCTTTCATAACAGTATATACAAACCGATCGCTCAGTCCATTGGGACTCAATTCATCAAAGGCATATACTCGCGTTTCTCCGGTATTCATATCCACGAGCGACAAACCGCTGTCTGAACCTACAAGCAGTCGCGTAGATGAATACTGACAAATGGAATGAATATGCCAAAGATCGGAACCTGGACGTCCTGTTGAAGGATCGGGAATCCATCCCTCTCCACTGCGCCCATTAAAACGCACCAAGCCTTTATCTTTTGTGCCCAGCCAGAAATCTCCATTCGAATCGCGAGTCATAGTGTAACCACCGGCTTTGAATTCCTGACCATTGACCTTAATGACAAAGGGACGGAATACACCTCCACTGCGGTCAAATTTATACACACCGTCATTGTGAGTATTGAAAACACACCAGACAGTGTCATCATTATCAATGTAGAGCACTCCGCCATCATTAGGAACCTGAGGAGGCGCGAAAAGTCCCGTTACCATCCCATCGACATTTATACGGAAGATACCCTTCCCCTCTACCGATACCCATATGACACCGGTGGATTCGACACGAATATTCCTCACTGCTCCCGACAGACGCTGCGTAATCTCCTTAGGATACTTAATGGCAAACGGCTCGACACTTTCCGATTCCGGATTATAGATATAAAGGCTATGATCGGTGCCAACAAGAAGATTCCTGCCATACGGGCAAACACTAAGCACAAAAATGTCATCCTCTTTCTGATCCTTAGCCTGCGGGATAAACGTCTGTGGTTTCACTCCATCAAAACGCACAAGACCGCCGTCAGTGGCAAACCAGATAAAGCCATCCGAATCTTGTGCGATATCACGCACACGATTGGAAGGTAACCCGTTATCCGTGGTGTAATGAATGAAACTGAAATCAGGCACTGAGTTCTCGGCATTGCCGATGATTGGCATCGCCAACAACGCGCAAAGCGCCGTTAATCGTATGGATAGTGAAGCAAGGAATCTTTTCATGCCATAAAAATACAAATTTTCTCCCGAAAAATTATCAATTAATGGTTGATATTTGACAGCCTCAATTACCCCCAACCATTAATTATTAACTATTAACTCTCACCGAGTATGGCCACTGTGCATCGCCCGGATTCTCATCTCCGTCAATATTACGCCAATGCTCCGTGGGCGCTCCCATAACTACCAACCAAAGGTGAGTCAATTCCTTATCTGCAGGAGCGGTAAATTCCACAATACCCTTCTTAGCAGAATGCATTTCTCCGTAATGGCTTTTACCATCGGCATCAACTGCCACTATACCGTATCTCCAACCAGCCCTATCTTTATTTTTGGAGATGTAGCCCCTCTTGCCAGCCTCACCTCGGAATTCGATCTTAACTTTTCCACCCTTTTTCGGGACCTCAAGCGGAATGGCATTGAATCCGTAATTTTCAGGGCAGTTCTCCGGAGCCACACGTTTCCAGCCACCTCCCGCATCAACTAATTTCGTATCCCAAAGGTTTGCATATTTCCTTGCATTCTCACGAACGCGGTCAATATCCCAATTGATCATGCGTGCATAGAAATGCCACAATTCATCGTTAAACTCTTTCTGACCGGTGCCTGTGACGCGCTGATAAGTCATTATAGGATCTTCTCCCACTTTACCTTCTCGGAAAAGTTCGCCGATGATTGGCAATCCATGTTTCTCGCCCCAGAATTCCAACACATAGGGTGAATGATAAATATTGTCGATATGCAGCAAAGCCTTGTGAGTAAGATTACGATATGCATCAAGGTGATATTTCTCATCTGTCTGCCAATCCGGGTTCACTTGCCAGAGCATCCATTGAGAAGCCATCTCGAAGAAACCGCTTCCACCCCAGGCTTCCCCCTCTCCGTCTGCAACAATCTGCAACTGGAAACTATGTCCAAGTTCATGAGCGATACAATTAAGTTCCTTATCCTGCACTCTGTTGGGCGCAATCCAGAGAGCGCCAATCTCATTGTCATATGTGCCGCCATATGCCGTCCCTTCCAAGGAATAATCAAGCATGACCATCATTTTGTGACGATCCGCCTTGGTGCCGGGTTTGAGAAACTTCAGGTCATTATAAAAGAAACGGTAGAATGTCTCCAACTTGTCAATAAGATTCGGAAGATCAACCTTCATGTTATGTCCCTCGAGATCCGGAGCAGTAGCGATATTGCCACCGAATCCCGGTGCCCAGAAAAGCACTATGTTATCAGTCGAGACCATACGCGAAAAGCTCCATTTGCTTTCCGGCTTAGTAAAATCATTGTCTGCAATCTCCTTTGGAAGATAAATCGACTTCCCTTTATATTCATCAGCCGTTGCCACTCCACAAACCCAACTAAGTAGCAATAACAGTATCTTAAGTTCTTTTGACATAATCATAATTATTCAATTATACCCTATTTACAGAAAGGTGGTTATTTACCTGCAGGATATGACGCAACGATATTGTCGAGATATACCATCCGGTTTGAAAGCCATGACTTCATCATGCCAATCTGAATCTCCGGATTTTTCCCGATGGGCCATTGGGCAATATCTGACGTCCAAAGCTCTTTGTTGGCATTATAATATTTCACTGCTTCAGTCATTGCCTGATCCACCATCGGACGTACTTCTTTCCAACGCTGCTTATATGCCGATACAAAACTTTTCATCTTGAAGAGATCAGAAAAGAATCCGGGCACTCTATATTGAGAACCGGCATGAGTCGCCGGATCCGTGCCAAGCACCAGTTCTTTATAATTAGCGAAATAATCGTGGCTTTGTTGCATATTGTTCCAATCAAAATCGAATCCGGCATCAAAATCCCATAAAGGACCCATTGTCCATTTACCCCCGACATCCTTGTGCATGTACATCGAGCGCGGCGCATCAAGTTCCACATTGTAGATTATCTCTTGCACCATTATGAAATCTATCATCGACGTCACATCAAGCAAGCTCTCCACGCGGTCATAGTCGGAAGCAGCTATGGCGCTTTCCAGCTCTCCGAGTGAGGTCTTTATTTCATCAAGCATGGCAACCGTCGGTTCATCCGGATTCTTCACACATACCGGCATGCGGTAATATGACGACCAAAAATTATCCGTAGCATCGGGAGCAAGCTCCGGACCATCGTCTCGATCAAGCTGTATGAGATACCCCTTCGTCTCATCCACATTCACACGCACTTTATTCTGCTGCACCTGCTCCGTAAGATGATATAATCCCTGTGGCTTCCCATTGAGCGTTAGCGATACATAGCGGTTATGATTGGTGTAGGGAAGTCCCATTAATGTTCCGAGTTCGAAAACGAAAGCATTCATCAGATCGGTGGGATCCCGATATTCGGCAAGCAGCACCCAGCTCTTGGCGGCATCCAGACCGAGCATCATTTGCTTCTTGTCGAATTTTACTCGATATGGCTTCTTGGGATACCACAACCATGTGGAATTACCGCGACCGCGGATGCCGGCAACAGCATCAGAGAAACACCACTCGGCATTATCATGAATCATGCTGATTGTGGCATTCACATAATCCTCCTTCGACGTTATCTGAGCTTCATTTTCTGTATTTATAATGATTTGTCCGGCATAATACTTATCGTCAAATTTCTGCACTGGCTCCGATGGTTCAGGAGTCTCGGGTGTTTCCGGTGTTTCGGGAACCTCCGGTGTGGGTTCAGGAACAGGAACGTCCTTTTTGTCGCAGCCCTGTGCCATCATCATCGTTCCGCAAAAAGCAGCCGGTAGCAGCCATCTTAATACCTTCATTATCTTTCAAACTAATTAAACATTACTTATTCAATATTCCATCCTAATAAAAAGGAGGAAGCGGGGAGCTCCCCACCTCCTCCGGAAACCATAATAACCTTTTTTCCCTTAATCTATGATTTATTTGAAGTTGTAATTGATTACGAATTTCACTTTCTTGGTTGCGCCATTCTTGGTATATACAAATACCGGACGCTCCGTGAGTGTTTCACCGGCAGCAGCGGGAGTGCCTAACTTGCCAAGGGTCATCACAGAACCGTTAAGCTCATAATAAACCACCTGACCATTGCCCCAGCTAACGGCATTGCCCTGGGCATCTACCCAATAACCGACATTGGCAGTGGGCATATCGCTGAGCGATCCGTCAGCCTGTTCGTTAAACACAACTATCTTACCCTCCTGGGCTGTCTGCTTCTCACCGACAATCGGCTGAACCATCATGCCTTCGATATCCTTGACTGCAACACCGAGATATTCGGCAACCTCAGTCTCGGCAATATCATAATAACCGGCAATCCAGTCTTCATTGCTTACGCTTACAGGAAGATTGAGTGTTCCAACAAGCATGTCACCCTCCACGGCATATGTAGCTTTCAAAGCCTCGGCATAGCTCAGGAGATCGGTTCCTTCGAGAGTGATGGCATATGGGAACTGAGGATCATTGGTTTCTTCCTCATCCCATCCATGACTCATATAAGATTCGGGAGAACCTTGAACCACGAGGAAAAGATAATCCACACCGGCAGGAACATTGAATGAGAGTGTACCCTCCGCATCCTTACCTACCTCACCATATGTGCGCGTCTCACCCTTGAGAGCTACAAAGCCATAACGCCATCCCATCTGGTCTGCACCGCCAACTGCATTGTAGCGTGTAGGTGTGCCCTTCACGTTGCCGTCACCGTCAACAATTTTTGACTTGTCGTCTGCCTGAAGAGTCTCGCCATATCCAAGACCGCGGAAATTCACGGTTACCTTACCTCCATTGGCTGGAGCTGCAAGCTCTATGACATTGAAACCTGTGGCACCCGGACAGCTCGAATAAGCAATCTGGTATTCACCCTTGTCATTCTTAACGAATGTTGCATCGTAACGTCCCTGATATCCGGCAGCATATTCTCTCACATCGTCGATATCGTATGTTGCCATTCTGACAGCATAATCGAAAAGTTCCTCACGTGTCTTGCTGTAATCACCACCATTGTAAAGACGGGTATAAGCGGAGATAGCATCTTCGGGAGCCCTGGACTCTGTCCAGATTCTGCCGTAAGCCGTGATGCCGTGCTTCTGAACGAAATAGCTTTGCAACCAGTAAGAGGCATAACGCTGCCATTCATGATGGAAGTGGCGGTGGCAATTCGCCAACCATACAGGATAGTTGTAGCTTTCAAACTGCTCGATAGGATAGTCACGCTGTGCCTGCCACTGTGCACACTGTTCCCAGTATGCGCAACCACCGTTGCCTGAACCGTCGGGACCTACGAAACCATATCGGAAACCGGTGGTGAAATCATCGGTAGCACCCTGACGCTGCACGCGGTCGGCATAAGTCTGATACTGGAAAGAGTGTCCGATCTCATGAGCGATCGTTGAACCTACAGGCTGGCATGTGGAAGGATTCACCCAAAGGGCACCGATCATATTATCATAACCCGAACCGGTGGCGAGCCATTCCGTCTGATAGAGGATATAGATCTCCATCTTGTAATCATCGAGCACAGATTTTCCTTGTCCCAATGTCGCCATTCCTATCTTATTGATATTGGTATCAAAAAATTTCTCTGCCTTCTGAAGGAGATCGTCAATATCCACGCGAAGTGCGGCAGGAACATCCTCTGCATTGGGATCGGCACCGAAACCAGCCTCCCAGAACACTACGAAGTGCTGACTCTGCTTGCTGCGCACCCATGACCATTTGGCATCACTGCGAAGCATATCCATGCCGGAAAATTCCTGAGGTTTGTAATATTTATCAAAATCCTGCACGTCGCTTTCACGAAGCACTACGAGTCCGCTCGGAGCCTGCGTCAGTATGAACTCCTCTGTCTGTCCGCCAAGAGCCTTGACATAGATTTTTGCACTGCGGGGTGCATCATCATTGTTCGACGAAGCACCGAACTTCACTTTTGCAGCCCCACCAACTCCGCTTGTGGGACTGATCGAAAGCCATTCTTCAGCTCCAGGTTCCATATCTACCTGCCAGTTCTGACGAGATATGAACGACAGTTCGGCTGTCTGGGTGTCTTCATCGAGCATTATGGTGCGTTCCTCTGTCTCGAAAGTCAGCACACCTGAAGTCGGAATCTCGACCTCCTCTTTGCAGGAGGTGAAAACACCTCCCGCAAAAAGCAGACTCATCGAGATTGCGAATATTTTTATACTATTCTTGATCATTGCGATAAATTTTTCGAATTATTAGCTTCTTACTCCTGAACCGGCGTTATGTCGAATGTGACATTGAAGGTAACAGAACCGCCATTGCAGGTAACCACATATTTATATGTTACCTTACCACCGTTCTTATCGATCTGCGGATGATTACCGGCATAGAAATAAATCTCGGTTTCAGATGCATCCAGACCGGTATATACATATCCGTTGCCATAATCGGTAGAGTTTCCATCGGCATCCAGCCAGTATTCACCTGCGGTGCCTCCTGTATATGCGGGCTCATCAGTAGTAGCCTCACCTATGTAAGCCTTGAGGTCACCGCTCTGAAGAGCACTGAAGATCTGATAGGTAGTCATCTTGAATGCATCGCGAAGAAGTTCTTTCACGTCCTCATTAACTAAGGCATAATCTTCTGTCCATGCCTTCGTGAACGTGATGTCCTTGCTCACAGCTTTCGGCTCGCCGGCAGGGGGAGTCTCGGGATCTTCGTAAGCAATGATCTTGCAAGTGATCTCGAACATCTCGATCTGTGCGCCATTTGTCACACCCATCGTCACAGTCACCTGATCACCCTCATTCATATTGCCGGGCATCTGACCAACATAGAAATGGTTGGGATCATTATATTCATCTACGAATCCATAAGATACGAACACACTTGCATTATCGCCCCATGAACCGGCAAAACCATCTTTATCGAACCAGAAACCGGGCTTCGGATCAGCAGTGTATTCCTGGGCGTAGCTTCCGTCAGCCTTCACTGCGATCCAGTCAAGTTCTGTGAGAGAAGATACACTGAGATCACTGAGAGCGCGATCAAGATCAAATTCGACCGGGAAGGGTTTATATGTCTGGTCGGGAGTCATCTCAAGAGTTATCTTCTGAGTGTTGACCACACCTGCCACCACAGCCTGACGCTCAATAACGTTATATTTGATTCGGAAAACAACCCTCTTCTCTTTATAGCGGAGACCTTCAAGAACTGTGAACGAATCCCCAACCTGACATACATTGGGAAGCTGACCTACATTGAAGTGACATTCGACATTCGCATTCTTCTCTTCATCAAAATATCCCTGCCATTCGCAATAGAAGCGTGAAGCATCCTCGTTATATGTACCACATACGTCACCGTCATATCTCCACCAGTGACCCCACGGACCATTGGTGTTTGAAGCCACCATGTAATCGGCATGGGTTGTGCCTTGGATTGCGAATCCCTGGATCTCGGGTGCACCCGACACTTTGTTTATACCGGAATATACCTGTTCAACAGTGAGTTCAAAGAGCTCTGCAACAGGAGCCATATCCAGTTCAAGCGCTTTGGCGTCGAAATTGGTCATCGGATATGCATCCATCTCATAATCGAGAATTAGGTCGGCATCAATACGCGATCTTCTTTCCTCATCTTCAAGTCTCTGACGCTCCATCTCGGCAAGCTCTTCATCCGTGAGCGTATGCAATCTGGAGAAATCATCGTTGTCGCAGCTTGTCAGCATCCCTCCGAAAAGAAGCACGCCAACCACCGGCAACAGCGATATATATTTTAGCTTTTTCATCTTTTATTCCTTTTAGATAATTGATAAATGATTGTTGCCGGGCATCAATAACCGGGATTCTGTTTGAGTTTGTTATTGGTTTTCATAGCCTCGTAAGGAATAGGATAAACATCCCACTTTGTTTCGGTCGTTGCATCCTTGCAGAACCATGACTTACCGTTCCATACGTTGCGACCATCAGTCATCTTGAATCGGATGAGATCCTGGCGACGATGCTCCTCCATACAGAATTCCCAGCCGAGATCGTCAAGAAGACCACCCAGGATAATATCTGCGCCACCTTCGTAAGTGCGTTTCCAGTCTGACCAGTTGTTATAGCCTTCCGATGTGCATTCCTCATGACCGTATGCATATACGCTGCCACCCTTCAGATCGCTGATCGTACGGGTTGCTTTTGCAGCCGTATCGAAAGAACGTTTACGCACCTGTGTCACGAGATCGGCAGCCGTCTGCTCATCGCGTCCGAGGCGAAGGAGACATTCAGCCTTGATAAACATAGCGTCGGCGAGACGGAAGATTACAAGGTCATCGCAACTTGTGCCGTTGTCTACACCACCAATGATCTCATATTTGTGTAAACGATAGCCCTCCTGTTTGTACGCACCGTCGATTGAGTGGACATTGCGGTTGTAAGTAAGCACGCCTGTGCCGCTCCAGTCGTCCTCGTCATAAGGAATTGGATCTCCGGCATTGGGAGTGTAGGTTCCATCGTCATTCTTGACAGCGTAATGCTGTGTGCCCGAAGCCCAGGTATCACCTAAACGCTTATCTTCAGGATCGTAAGTATCAACAAACTGCGGCACAGCGTTTGAACCGTTTGTTGCATTGGCTGTTGAGCCGTAAGCCTGCAGACCCACGAGAGGCATGAAATAAGTGTGCGCGTTGAAGATATTGGAATATGTGCGGTCACCGGGAATTGCAAATATTGTCTCCGGACAATCCTTAAGGTTCTCGCGGAAATTATCGGAATATTTTGCCGCAAGCTGATAACCACCCTCGGTAATAACTATCTCGGCATTTTCAAGAGCTTTCTCGTAACCGTCGTTGTCATCTGTGCCAAGATATACGTTCTTGTTCAGATAAAGTTTGGCGAGCGCCATGCAGACAGCATATTTGTTCGGATGACCAAACACCTTGTCTTTCGTAATAGTATTCTTGATGGCTTCCAGCTCATTCACACAGAAATCGTATATCTGCTGGGCTGTTGCCTGCTCGGGCACTTCGCCGTCCACAAGGTTACATGTTGTCTGCAAAGGCACGTTACGGAACACATCAAGAAAGTGATAATAAGTGAGGGCACGGAAAAATCTGAGTTCCTGACCATCAGCCTCAATCTCTTCGGGAGTCATGGCATCAAGCACCATATTGCAGTAGTTGATGCAAAGGTAGCCATAGTTCCAGTTGTTCTCAGCCATGCCATAGTTCTCATTCCAAGTGTGCTTATGACCCAGAATATAAAGGTCACCCCAACCCATACCGATACGCAAGGGGATGCAGTATTCATCGGTTAAGCCGAGCATATGGAACAGACCGAACCAGCTCTCGTGAAGATATTTGTATTGAGTGATCGCCTGACCGGTAAGAAGGTCGCGATCGATCGGGTTTGAAAGATCTATGTTAGTGTCGTTCAACGAACTGTAAAGCGTTTCGTCAAGATCGGTGCAGGCAGTCATTGAAAAAAGCATTCCGGCTGCTCCGAGACCTAACAGACTGTTTTTGATATATGATTTCATGATATATTCAGATTAGAATGTGGCGGTCAGACCGACAGTAAAACTTCTTGTGGTAGGATACTTGTCCTGATAGTCGATACCGGGATTCATAAAGTCATTGTCAACCTCAGGATCGATGCCGCTATATTTCGTGATAGTGAAGAGGTTTGTTGCAGAAGCGAAAACTCTCAGATTCGAGATGAATTTGGTGATACCACCCTTGAATGGGATAGTATAACCGAGAGTGACGTTCTGAAGTTTGAAGAAATCTCCATCCTCAAGATGCTCGCTCCAGAAGCCCTGCATCATGGAATTGCTGCGGCGAACCATAAGCTGAGTGCCATCTTCATTGAGCACCGGCTGCAGATTTGTATCTATTGCGGGAATCCAGTCGGCTGCCGTTTTCAGACGGTTGTAAGCCTGGGCATTATTCTCATAGAAGCAACGCTGCGCGTTGAGAATCTTATAACCGAACTGGCCTGTAAACTGGAGTGAAAGGTCAAAGTTCTTATAAGAGAATGTGTTGCCCCAACCAAGATATACAGAGGGAAGACCATTTCCAAGACGCTGACGGTTACGCTCCACGTTGTCGTCTGTGCTCCATGGTTTCACATACCAGTTTCCTGCTTCATCTCTTGCCTCGATAAGCACAACACCATCCTTGTTGTAACCTACAGACTTCAATCCCCAGAAATCACCGAGAGTATGACCAACCTCCATGCAGTGTGTCGGAATGCTGATAGGTTCGCCAAGACCTCCAACTTCGTGGAAGTTTGTTGTCTCATATTTCTCATTAGAAAGGCTGAGAAGTTTATTCTTGTTGTGAGAAAGTGTTACGGTTGTTGTCCACTGGAATTCTCTTGTCATGACAGGCTTGCCGCTGATCATGATCTCAACGCCGGTGTTGCTGATGTCACCTACGTTATAAAGAGTGGTATTATACAAATTCGGTGGAACAGGCACTGAGTAATAATAGAGAAGATCGCTGGTTTTCTTATGATAGAAGTCGATCGTTCCGCTCAAACGGTTGTTGAAGAATCCAAAGTCGACACCGACATTGATTTCACGGGATGTCTCCCATTTCAGATCCTTGTTCGGATTCTGCGACACCTGGAGAGTCTTATGCCATTCTCCATCTGCTCCGAGCATGTTTCCATAAGGATCGAAATCATACTTATACATTGATAGATAAGGATCTGTGGGGGTGATACCTGTCACACCATAACCTACGCGGAGACGAAGATTGTTGAGCCAATCGGTAGTTGACTCCATAAATTTCTCATTAGTAATGGTCCAGCCTGCGGAGACGGAGGGGAATGTTGCCCATTTGTTGTTGGCACCGAACTTGGAACTACCCTCGTGGCGGATGCTGGCAAGAATGTTGTAACGATTGTCAAAACCATAGCTTACACGTCCGAAGAAACCGATAAGCTTGTTGTCATTGCGATAACTGCCCATCCAAGCGTGACGGTCTTTTTCCGTGAGGAGTGTGCCCTGACCAAGATCATTGTATTTGAAAGCCTCTGTGGGGAAGTTTCCGTTGCCTGCATTGAAACCGTCATACTCGTTGCTGAGCCAGCTATAACCTACAAGACCTTCGAAGCGGTGAACTCCGTTCCAGGTATTGCGATATTTCGAAGTTACCTCAATACTCTTTGACAGAGAATTTCTTTCGCTTTTGGATGCAGAACCGTTATAGTTGTTCTGAAGCACGAGGCTGTAATGGCGGGGAGAGATCCACAATTCACCCTTCTCTGTTCCTTCATCCAATGAGAGCTGCACGTTTGTCTGCCATCCCTTTATCGGTTCGATGGTGATATTGCCCTGCATCTGAGCCTGCATGTAGCGAACGTTTCCTTCACGCTCGTTCTGCATCTCGATCGGGTTGTAGTAATACTGTTTACCCGAAAGATTCTCATACCAGCTGCCATCGGCATTATAAACCGGCTCCGACGGGTTGCGTATAATAGCCTGGCGGTAGGCATAGGCTGCCTCGTTCTGCGAATACTTCTGACGACGAATCAATCCCTTGAAATTGAGCATGAGGATATCGTTCCAGATATATTGCGTATAATCAAGTGAGAGACGGAGGTTCTCATTGTCCGAATCCTTGATCATACCGAGATTCTTGTTATATTGGAGGTTAGCGGCATAGGTCGCGTTTTTCGAACCTCCACTTACCTGCAGAGCATGGTTCTGAGTGAAACCTGCCTTACGGCTTATACCTTCGAGCCAGTCTGTATCGTAACCACCATAATTGAATGAGGTCAGACCATGGATCACATCATTGGTATCCATGAATTTGGATTTCTTCGCCCATTTCTGCCATGTGAAATAATCACTGTAGGTAACGGTTGCACGAGAATCACGCTGACCGCTCTTGGTAGTGATGAGCACAACACCGTTGGCACCACGGGTACCGTAGATAGCGGCAGCCGATGCGTCCTTCAGCACGTCGATAGAAGCTATGTTCTCAGGAGCAACAGTTGTAAGTTCTCCCTCGATGCCATCGATAAGCACAAGCGGCTCGACATTGCCGACCACCGTGGAGATACCACGGAGCATGATTTTAGATTCATCCGTAGGATTACCTGAAGAAGTTGTGACGGAAAGACCTGCAACTTTACCTTTGATAAGGTCTGCTGCGTTGCCGATCTGACCTTGCGTGAAGTCCTCAGCCTTGACACTTGCCACTGCCGAAGTGATGTCACCCTTTTTCTGCGTGCCGTAACCGATCACCACAACATCATTGAGTACCTGAGAATTTGTCTGGAGCACAATGTTGCCGAGATTCGTGTTCGCACCGAGTTTCATAGTCAATGTCTCATATCCGACATATGAGATTTGGAGTTCCTGGCCCGTAGACGCCTTAACGGAAAACTTACCGTCAAGATCGGCGGTTGTTCCGACTTTAGAACCTTTCACAAGAATGCTTGCGCCGATGAGGGGTTCACCCTGGGTATCGACGATGACACCTGTAAACGTTCCCGCAGTCACAGGCGCTACAGCCTGCATCGGCTCTGCGTATGCCGGCATGGCGCTGCAAGCGCCGCCGAGGGCTACGACAGCCGCAAACTTCAGCATGTTTTTGCTGAAAGCAGATGAGTTGTTTCGCGGTTTCATGAAATATAAGGTTTTTTATTGGTTTACTTTCCATTCGATGACTCCCCCGCTCTTCCCTTCGCGAAGTTTCGCTGAGACTTTGAGGTCGGTGGTAGTCACCGGTTCGAATGTCAAATGATTGTATTTGTCTCGTTCCACGCCATATGCGCAAGTGGCTTTGACAGGTTCCCAACGGTTGTCAGGTGTCCGATATAGAAGCTCCCAGCTTTCGGGAGTCTCGTAATCCCCATCGTAATGATCGAATGCCAGCCAGTAGATATCCACACTGCTCACCTCTTGTGGAGTGTTGAAGCGATAGCATACGTTCTCGGTAGTGCCCTGACGCAACCACCAGTAATGATATGGTTTTGATGTATCGGAACTTGACTTGGGTTCCCATTGATCGTTGTAGCCCCAAGCCCAGTTGAGGTTGGAAGTGGCGGCAGGAGCATCTGATGTCAATGCTGTTGGCTCGCTATACATCATTGCGGTGCTTGCGATTGTGGGCTTGGGAGTGCTGACGGCATATTCCGCAGCCTCCGGAATCCACATTGCCATCTGGTCGGCTCCGCGGTTGTTCCAGGTGCAATAAGGGATTGCCTTAAGAGAGGTGTCCACAGTAGATCCGTCAGCGAGAAGTTTCTTTCCAGTGGCTGTAAGTGTCATCACTCCGTTAAGCAGTCCCGGTTCGAATTTCTCTGTAAATGCAGCTGAGGACGGGATGAATTTATCGAATACCAGACTGTCGGGCTGGTCCTGACCTTCAAGGCAGAACATCACCGGACCGCGTTGTATGGCGAGTTTCCCTTTGTCATCGGCAACATTCTCATGAGCACGCACTCGTTTCACTTCCATCGGCAACGACAGCTCCACTTTGTCACCTTTCTTCCATTCGCGCTTGATGGTGGCATATCCGTTGCCTGTCATCACGTTGGTTTTCTTTCCGTTAACCTTCACCTCATACTTGGCAGCCGAAGGCGATATAAAGCTGTAAAGATCGGTCGGCACAGGTGACTCTTCCGCCCATCCCGGAATGCGGAGACGCAATGCAAATTCACCCTCTTTTTCCGGTTCTATTGTCATCGCCACGTCTCCTTTCCACGGATAGTCGGTGACCTGACGGAGATGTATATTATTGGAATCGGTAGAGATATCGGCAGACGACTGAATATATAGGTTCACAAGGACATCATCACCCTGAGTAGCATACATATACATCGGCACGCTTGCCATGAATCTCGTTACGTTACCGGGACAGCAGGCACAGCCAAACCATTCCTGACGCTCGTGCTGACCCATAGATTCAAGAGGATTGTCATAGAAAAATTTGTTGCCTGAAAGAGACACTCCGGAGGGCACGCCATTATATAACGCACGTTCGTAAACATCTGCATATTTGGCATCACCGGTGGCAAGAAACATTCGATGATTCCAATAAACATTGGCAATCGCGGCGCATGTTTCGCAATAAGCCGTATGGTTGTTAAGTTCATATTCCGGACCGAAACCCTCTCCCTGGGCGCGGCTTCCGATACCTCCGGTGATATAGAGCTTTTTAGATGCCATATTGTTCCATATGCGTTTCAATGCATTGAAATATGCCGTGTCATTGGTAAGAGCCGCCACGTCAGCAACACCGGAATATATGTATCCTGCGCGCACGGCATGTCCCACGATCTCTTCTTGCTGAAGGATAGGTTTGTGATCCTGCGAATACTGGCTGAGGGGGCGACCGCCTGTGCCTCGTCCCGCCTCGTCAAGGAAATATTTGGCAGTAGTAAGATATTTCTCATTTCCCGTCACCTTATACATCTTTGCGAGTGCCATCTCCACAATCGGATGTCCTGACGGGTAATGAATCTGATCATCCGCTGGTCCGAACACCTTGCATACCAGATCAGCATTCTTGACCGCAACATCAAGCAGCGTTTTCTTGCCGGTTGCCATATAATGGGCAACGGCGGCTTCGTAAAGATGACCGCAGTTATAGAGTTCATGGCTGTTGATCTTCTCCCAGCGATGAGTTCCCCACCAACCGGAAAGACGCTCACATTTATTGGTAACGCATGTGGTAAGATAGCCGTCAGGTTCCTGTGCAGCTGCTATAAGATTGATGACGCTGTCGAGATAATGGTCGAGTTTGGCATCATATTCAACGGCAAGAGAATAAGAAGCTCCCTCTATCACCTTATAAGGATCCGTGTCATCGAAAGAGAAATCACCTCGGTGTTCACCCTTCATCAGACCTCCGGCGATAGCGAAGTTATCGAACCTGCCGTTTTTCTCACACTCCTTAAATGCAGAAGGGATCGAAACCTTGCGGTTGGTTTCAATCCGGGGCGCCCAGAAACTGTCGTCAATATGCACTCTGGTAAACGCCACCTCTTTCACAGGTGCGTCAGGCGCCTTGTAGGTTTCCGTGCAACCGACACCACCCAATGCCAGGGCAACGCCGATTCCGGGAATCATAATTTTATAAAGGTCGAGTCTCATGGTTATGTTGAAAGTTCTAAAATTTCTAAAAATCTTCTGCGCAAAGTTAACGTGCGTTAACATTCAAGGATAGCAAAATCGTCCAAATTAATGCAAAAATCGTCCAAATTAAGAATGAATTTTGCATTTTTGGACGATTTTAGCATACTTTGGACGATATTATTATTCCAATCTCACTCCGATGATATAATTTTGCATCGAACTCATTTTGACACCATGAAATCTCAAATTCTTACTTCGGTTTTATTACTGATAATGCCCTTCGCCTCGATCTCCGTGGCGCAGGCAAAAAACTATAATCTGACCTCTCCCGATGGAAAAATTTCCATTTCGGCAGATGATTCGGATCCCAACGCCATATATATATCGGTGTCGGCGGGAGACAAGTTATTACTTTCTCCCTCCCCCATTGCGCTGGAGATTGTAGGTATCGGAAAAACATATAAGGTGAAGAAGAGTTCCATAAAAAAGATGCGAAGCGAACACATCTCCGCTCCCTTCCATCACACCCGGGAATATGATGTGGTATCAAATGATATGACCCTGAAACTTGACAATGGTCTGGACCTGGAATTTCGTATTTTCAATGATGGCGTGGCTTATCGTTTTGTCTCCAACAATAGGACCCAGGAAGACATCGTAACCGGAGAAACTGCAGAATATAACATTCCGTGTGATCCGGAAATCTATCTACCTCACTCCACCAACAAGGAAAAAACTATGGCGATGGCTTTTCAGAATTTCTATACAGTCACTCCTCTCTCTTCCGCGTCTCCCTTGGCGGCATTTCTTCCCGCCACACTCGATTATGGCGACGGACTGAAAATGACAATTCTTGAAAGCGATCTGGAGCAATATCCCGGAATGTTCATCACAACAGATTCAATAAATCACAGAATTAAAGGAATATTTGCAAAACTCCCTTCCGAGACAGCATTTTATCCTTGGCGAAAGCAGGAATATGTCACAGCCACTGAGAATTACCTGACAAGAACATCCGGCAAACGGACCTATCCCTGGCGCATCTTTGCCATAACCGCCGACGACACCATGATGCCGCTGAATAATCTCGTATATACGCTTGCCTCCCCGAGCCGCATTGCTGACACATCTTGGATTCGCCCTGGAAAAGCCGCATGGGAATGGTGGAACGACTGGGGATTGCGAGGCGTACCGTTTAAAGCGGGCATAAACAACGAGACATACCGCTATTTCATCGATTTCGCTGCTGAAAACGGCATCGAATACGTAGTTCTCGATGAGGGATGGTATGACCCTAAAAGCGGAGATATGCTCACAACTGTAAAGGATATCGACCTTCCGATGCTTGTGGAATATGCCGACAAGAAAGGCGTAGGACTTTGGCTCTGGACTGTATTCAACGTGCTCGACTCCCAACTTGAGGAGGCGTGCGAAAAATATTCAAGGATGGGAATAAAGGGATTCAAGGTGGATTTTCTTGACAGAGACGACAGCAACGCTGTCGACATGACCTATCGCATTGCAGACGCAACCGCACGCCATCAGTTGATGCTTGATCTTCATGGTTTCTACAAACCGACAGGACTGAACCGAACATACCCCAATATCGTGAATTTCGAAAGCGTTTTCGGCATGGAAGAGATGAAATGGAGCGACCCGTCGGTTGATATGCCGGAATATGACGTTACCTTCCCCTATATCCGCATGATGTGCGGACCTGTGGATTTCACACCGGGCGCCATGCGAAACGCCACGAAAAACGACTGGAAGGCAGTATACAGCAATCCTGTGAGCCAGGGCACACGAGCTCATCAGATTGCCAATTATATTGTGCAGGATTCACCCTTCACAATGCTTGCCGACTCTCCCACCAATTATAATGAGAACAAGGGATGCACCGACTTCATAATCTCCCTGCCGACTGTATTCGATGAAAAGAAAGTGACGCAAGGACGCATAGGTGAATATATTGTCACAGTGCGTCGGAGCGGCAACCGATGGTACGCAGGGGGACAAACTGATTGGACACCGCGTGATCTTGATTTCGATTTCTCCTTCCTTCCATCCGATAGAAAATTCAAGGTTAAGGTGTTGATGGATGGATTGAACGCCGGAAAACAAGCGCAGGATTATATGGTTGACGACTTCACTGCTGATAGGGATACCCGCAGGAAGATTCATCTTGCGCCCGGTGGCGGCTTCGCCATGACGATTGTCCCCCTTTAAAATCACATAACAATGAAAACTGCATTAATTGCCATTCTCCTCTCCTCCTCAGCATTCGCTGCCGCCGGCGATCTGAAGCATGACGCTCCCGGTGCAATGAATCCTGTGATTCCCGGATATTTCGCCGATCCGACCCTTAAAAAGTTCGGCGATACATATTATGTGTATGCCACCACCGACGGTAGCGGCGCAGGATTCGGACCGGCTCAACTTTGGCAGAGCAAGGATCTTGTGAACTGGACCCTCATGCCTATGAACTGGCCCGACAGTCACTGGATCTGGGCTCCGGACGTGTTGCATAACACCAACGACAACAAATATTATTACGTTTATTGCCAGCCCTGCAAGATTCATGTCGGTGTCGGCGAGACTCCCCGCGGACCATGGAAAAACATTCTCGGGGAAAGCGAGGCGGTGCTGGTGCCCGACAGATTCGTGGAAAATGCCATTACTCTTGACGGACAAACTTTCGTGGATGATGACGGATCGATATATATGTATTGGGGCACCTGGGGCATATACAAAGGGTTCGGTTGCGGCGCCGGTAAACTGACTCCCGACATGAAGGGTTTCACTGAAACGCGCCTGATACC
>DAWBVG010000553.1:0-1592 GCA_052279865.1 Muribaculaceae bacterium | reverse complement strand
GGCGTTCGAAGTCACGCTTGCTTTCGAAATCCCGTGGACGGAATTCCAGCACAGACACCCCATGGCGCGCTGCGCGCTGGGTGACGTATGCGCCCGGACGGTCGCACACGCAGAGCACAACCTCGCAGTCGGGGATTCTCCCCTGCTCTGCTGCCTCTGTGATTTTCTCAAAATTGCTGCCGTTGCCGCTGGCAAATACCGCTATCCTTTTCATTACATTAAGGTTACTCCTTCTCCTTCCACGACTTTGCCGATTACTGATGCTTTCTCACCGGCTTCTGTTAGGATTTCGATAACACGCGGTGCATCTTCAGGATTGACGGCAAGAACCATCCCGATGCCCATATTGAAAATGTTGAACATCTCGCGGTGAGGCACTTTACCGTATTTCTCAAGAAGACGGAACACGGGGAGAATCTCCCAGCTGCCTTCTTCTATCTCAACTCCCTGACCTTTCTGGAGGATACGGGGAATGTTTTCATCGAATCCGCCGCCGGTGATATGCGCAATGCCGTGCACGTCGATTTCGTCGAGCACCTTATGCACCTGTTTCACGTAAATTTTTGTGGGAGTAAGAAGCATCTCGCCCAATGTCTGATTGCCTGTGCCCTCATATTTCTGGTCGAATTCGAGATCACGGTCTGAAACGATTTTACGCACGAGGCTGAAACCGTTGGAGTGAACACCTGAAGAAGCGATGCCTACAAGAAGATCACCGGGTTTGACTTTAGAGCAGTCGATGAGCTTGCTTTTCTCTACGGCACCTACCGTGAAACCAGCTATGTCGTATTCACCGGGGGTGTACATGCCCGGCATTTCAGCAGTTTCACCACCTACCAGCGCGCAACCTGCCTGACGGCAACCTTCTGCCACGCCGCTGACGATGGCTTCAACTACCTCCGGATGGTTCTTGCCTACGGCAACATAGTCGAGGAAGATAAGTGGCTTGGCTCCCTGTGCGAGCACATCGTTGACACACATTGCTACGGCATCGATGCCGATAGTGTCGTGTTTCTCAAGGGAGAAAGCGATTTTGAGTTTGGTGCCGACACCGTCGGTGCCGCTCACAAGGATAGGATGCTCATATCCGAGCGATCCGAGATCAAACATGCCGCCAAAAGCGCCAATGTTTCCCATTGAGCCGGGACGCTCAGTGCTTTTCACGTGTTTCTTGATGCGGCTCACAACTTCGTAGCCGGCTTCAAGATTCACACCGGATGCTTCATAACTTTTAGCCATATTATTTAAAGTAGTTTATTGCGTTTTTGAATAGGTTCTGCATCTTGTTGCCGTGGATGTTCTTCATCAGTCCGTCGGCGAAACGTTCGGAATGTCCCATCTTGCCGAGGATACGTCCGTCGGGTGAGATGATACCTTCGATGGCTTCTGTCGAGCCGTTTGGATTGGCGGGAGAAGTCATGGTGGCGTTTCCTTCGGCATCGGCATATTGGAATGCGATCTGTCCGTTGGCGCGGAGTTCTGCCGCGAGTTCTGCGGATGCCATGAATTTACCCTCACCGTGAGATGCCGCGATGCTGTGGAGCTCACCGATCTCGAAGCCTTCGAGCCATGGAGATGCCACGGAGCCTACG
>DAWBVG010000552.1:0-3032 GCA_052279865.1 Muribaculaceae bacterium | reverse complement strand
CACGGGAAGCATGGGATTTGACGGTTTTGCAAGATCCATCGGTTTTCAAGAATATTACGGACGCGAAGATTTCGAAAAAGATCCTCGTTTTGGAGGCGAAACGGAATTCGACGGCTATTGGGCAATATGGGACGAACCATTCCTGCAATACTATGCCAATAAGATGACATCCATGAAAGAACCTTTCATGACTGCTGTTTTCACCGCCTCCAATCATCACCCGTTCCAAATACCGGAGAAATATGAAAAACAATTCCCGTCTGGAACAATGAAGATACATCCTACAGTAGGATATACAGACAACGCCCTCCGGAAATTTTTTGCCACAGCACGCAAACAGCCATGGTTTGACAATACTGTCTTCGTAATTACCAATGACCATACCAACATGCGCGACCATGACCAATACCGGTCATCAATAGGTGCATTCTATGGTCCGATACTAATATACGACCCTTCGGGAGATATCACACCCGGAGAAAGGAATGCCATTGCCCAACAGACTGACATCATGCCTACAATACTGAATCTTCTTGGATATGACGAACCTTACATAGCATTCGGATGTGACCTTCTTTCTACAGCTCCTGATGAAACGTGGGCAGTGAACTATACCAACAATACTTACCAATATGTAAAAGGGGGTTATATTCTTCTTTTCGACGGCACGAAGAGCATCGGAATATATTCCATTGATGATCATCTGCTGCAAACAAACCTTCTCGGCAAAGTGCCCCAAGCCTCGAAGATGGAACAGGAGCTGAAAGCCATCATCCAGTCATACATGGACCGTATGCTTGACAACCGCCTCACTGCCGACACCTTGCTCGCAATGTAAGCGACAGCAGCTACGGCAGAGGTAGCATTGCGAGCACGGCATCGGCGATAGTACGGGTGTTGGAGAGGCGGGGAACTTTTCGCTGACCACCAAGCTTACCGGTGCCAACAGAATGCAGCCATCGGTCGAAAGTGCCACGAGGGATTGATATAATTTCAGGGGGATCAAGAAATATGGTGTTGGCGCGTTTGGCATCGTAATCTGAATTCAATTTACGTAATTCGGCATCCAGACGCATTATAAAATCTTTTTCATCAACCGGATTTCTTCCCCATTCTATCAACCATTGGTGACGCCCCCGGTGGGATCCTTCTGCGAATACGGGAGCGGCGGTATAATTCACGATAGACGCACCTGTCTGGCAGCACACTTCCGCCATTGCCCGCTCGGCATTCTCCTCCATCAGTTCTTCTCCGAAGGCATTGATAAAACATTTGGTACGTCCCGATATCCTGATTTTCACAGGCGCTGTCTCATAAACACGCACTGTATCCCCAGTGTGATAACGCCATAATCCATTGCTCGAAGTTATCAATAATTCATACACTCGCCCTTTTTCAAGATCCCACACCGGAACCGGATCATTCTCAGGAGCCGACACGGGTACAAATTCATAGAAAATATCATTGTCTATGGTGAGAAGCATTGACCTGTCAGCCGGGTTATTCTGCACAGCAAAGAAGCCTTCGGAAGCATTATAATTCTCTACGTAATGCATTTTCGAGGGATCGATAAGACGATTATACTCCGCTCGATACGGTTCAAAAGAGATTCCTCCGTGGAAGAAGACCTCGAGATCTGGCCAAGCATCCGATAAAGTTTCGACCCCTCGGGCTTTTACAATTTCCTTCGCAACAGTCAGGAACCACGAAGGCACACCCGACATATTGGTAATATGCGCATCCTTAGACGCTGCAACCAATGCCGGGAGCTTTACTTTCCAATCGGAGAGAAGTGCGGTATGCTTATCCGGGACCCTAAAAAGATTGGCAATCGGATTTATCTTATTTATTAGAGTGGCACTTAAATCTCCTACGCAGATTTTATCGGAATCCAGATCGAGTTCATTAGCGAAAGAACCACCTAAGATCATCCCTTTACCACTGAAAAGGCGACTGGCAGGATTTGAACGCAGATAATGCGCCACGCTGTCGGCAGCTCCTTTATAATGGCAACGGTGCAGACTGTCGCCAGTGATGGGTATATACTTGGATTTGCCACCGGATGTGCCTGACGACTGAGCGAAATTCACACATTTTCCTCGCCATAAAACGCCCCGCTCTCCACGAATCATACGCATCACATCGGGGCGTATTGACTCATAATCACAAAGCGGAACGCGACGGGAGAACTCTCCATAGGGATTTTCAAGCTTAGCCAGACCTGCAAAATCATATTTCTTTCCAACCTCACAATCTGATGCCCTACGTAGCAGGGAGCGCAGCTGCTGCAGCTGCACATCTTTGCCAGTGACGCCCCATTTATCAGTGCGTCGTGCAATATTCTCGAAATATGGCCGCATCAGCGGAGTCAGATCCATCGTTTATAGCTTCAAATAGTGTGTTCGCTTTGGATAAAAATTTCCATTTTCGCTACAAAATTAATAACATATTCCATTATCTTCAAGTTTAATTTCATTTATCATCAATTTTTAATAATTTTGCACCCGAATACTAAAAAAGAATGCATTAATGGCAAATACTAATATACATAAATATTTACCTATAATTATATTCTTAATATCTCTCATCTCCGGATATGAATGTAAAGCTCAGATTATCAAGGTGAGTGATCAGCGAGGTTTCACTGATTCCCTTAAGCAGGAGCTGATAAATGCGCCATATTTCGGTCTGTTCAAAGACAATTATTTCACGGTCGGAACATCAATCGGGCCAAAACCGACGCGCTCCAATTCAGATGTAAAATTCCAGATCTCGATAGCTCAGCGCCTTACAAAGACCACTTTGCCGGGCAATTCATTCGTATTTTTGATGTACACGCAAAAGACATTCTGGAATATCTTCGAGGAATCTCTGCCTATGCGTGATATCAATTTCAATCCAGGAATCGGCTGGTCTATACCTTTTTTCTCAAAAGGGAGATATGCCGGTAAATTCACACTTCTCATCGAACATGAGAGCAACGGGCGAGACAGCATTCAATCGCGCAGCTGGAACCTGTCTCTTATACACAT